>DAVZJL010000004.1:0-59780 GCA_052272805.1 Prevotella sp.
TGGGCTTTCAGCCCGTCTTTGACCACATTATTAGTTTTACCGGACAGCAATAATTTTATTCAATTCAATTCTATTCATCCCAAACCAAGTACGCAGAAACGAGCCAGTGGTTCATTTCGTCGCCTTTGATAGGCTGTGCCTTCGGAATGTCTACGGTGAAGGTGTGCTTGCCTGCAGTAATGCCTTCGAGCACCACCTCTTCCGGCACAACATCGGTGCCCGGACACCAGTTGGAGCGAGAGAAGTCGGAAGAAGCGACCGGCTCCTCCACTTCCTTCTCAGTGTAGCCCTTCTCGCCGATGTAGGAAGCCACACGCTTCTCAAGCCAAACACCCGTAGCCGGGTTGAAGCGGCGGAACGATGCGCAGTCGTCGCGCCACGGAGTGAAGCGGTAAACCTCCTTGCCGTCTACCGAGAGGACGTTCTCCTTCTGCACGAACTCGTCGCCGCCGTCGTGTCCACCGTGACCGGTCACGATGTACTTCACGCGCACATTCTTTGCGTTCTTAGGCAGAGTGAAGTCGGTGGTGACTGCCTTGCGTGCGAAGATGTCGGGATACTCCTGACCGATGTAGTAGACCGTGTTGATGAGCGGCAACACCTGCGTGCGCTGCATACGGTCGCAACTGATATTGCTCTCAGTGAACTTCAGTTCGACGCTTGCCAAGTAGCCCTGCTCAGTCCATGTATCGATGAACACGCCGACGTAAGCTTCGTCCTCAAGCAGCGAGTAGCGGTCGGTGATGTCCTGCTGCCACTGCACGCAGTCCTCCCACTTCGGTATGTACACCGGGCGGCGCTTCGATGTGAGCGTGTCGTTGTTGTTGCTGTAGAAGCCCACACCGAACGGAGTCATAAAGCGCATCAGCTCGATTGTAGGCAGATAGTTCTTGCCGGCGATAATGCCACGCATATGCTCTAATTTCAGCGTGTCAATCTCGGGGAACTTCGCCTTGCCCTGCGCGATGCTCAGCAGGTTGATGGCAGAATGGCGCGGCAGTACGAATACAGAGCCCGACTTGTCCCAGCGGTCGCCGTTTGAAGCGATAGTAGTCTTGATGTCCACCTTCACGTTGTGCTCGTAGTGAGGCACCTTTATCTTCTTCAATATGATGCGTCCGTTCACAAGACGGATGATGCCGTCGGCATCCGCTTCGTTAAATCCGCTGAGGGCGTTCGGAGCGTAGTGCACGTTCACTTTGTCGAACACCTTGATGGTGGTGCTGCCCTTCGCCGCATACTCCTTGTGGCTTGTCTTCGTAGCCGCAGTAGAAGCCGTAGCAATGAAGAGCGATAGGATTAATGTCAGTATCTTCATCTCTTATGTTTCATCTGCTTATTAGTTACTTTCAATCACCTTGCCTGCTCCACGGTAGAGTTTGATTGGTCCGTCGAGAAGCACCGCAACGACCGTAATCATCGGGTCGAGTGCATGCTCAGGCACGTCGATGTAGAGGTTGCCCGGCACCTCGCTCCAGTAGTTCTTGTTGTATATCTTCGACTGGATAATCTCGCCGTCGCCTACAACCCAGATGCGGTTCACCTTGTTCATAAGACCCTTCACCTCGATAGGTCCGTTCGGCTTGTACGGCAGGTAGAGATAGAGCACGTCGCCAGCCTCGTTGAGCGTGGTGTAACCCTGGAAGTGCTCACTCGGGATGCCTGCACGTGTGTCGTAGATAGCCTCCTTGTGCTTCTTTGTCCAGCGACCGAACTCCTTCAGCACAGCCACCTGCTCCTCAGGAATTGTGCCGTCCTCCTTCGGACCGATGTCGAGCAGCATGTTGCCACCCATAGAGAGGCAGTCGACGAAGGTGCGCAGCAGAATATACGGCGACTTGTAGTTGGTATCGGCGTGCTGATAGCCCCACGAGTCGTTCATCGTCATGCAAAGTTCCCAGTGCTTCTCCTCGGGACGCACTACGGGTACGCCCTGCTCCGGTGTGGCATAGTCGCCATAACCCTGGATGCGCGAGTTGATGATGACGTTCTTGTTAGCCTTGCGCAGGAACTCTGACATTCCCTTTGCGTTCCAAGTCTCGGCGTTCTGCTCCCAATCGCCGTCGAACCAGTAGAGGTCGGGCTTGAACTTGTTAAGTTCGTCGAGCTGATCGAAGTCGAACTTCAGGAACTTCTGCCAACGCTGCGGATCCTCGGTCACGTTGTAGCGGCTCTCGGTGCGTGTGAAGTTAGGATAATCGGGGTGCGACCAGTCGATAAGCGAGTAGTAGAGTCCGAGCTTCAGTCCGTGCTTGCGCACCTCCTTCACGAACGGCGTAACGATGTCGCGCTTTGCAGCCGTAGCCTTCACGGTGTTCAGATCGCTGTACTTGGTGTCCCACAGAGCCACACCGTCGTGGTGCTTGGTAGTAAGCACGGTGTAGCGTGCTCCGCTCTCCTTGATAAGGTCGAGCCATGCCTTCGGGTCATAGTTCTTGGCTGTGAAGCCGTCACACTGAGCCATGTACTGCTCGTAGGGCAGATACTTGTTGTGGAACGACCAGCTCTCCGACACACCATTCACAGCATAGATGCCATAATGGATGAAAATACCCAACTTGGCGTGGTCGAACCACTCCATTCGCTTGTCCTTCTGCTCCTCTGTCTCCTGCACAGCAGTGTTCTGGGCTACAGCGCCCGACACGGCAGCCGCACAGAGCAATGAGCACAATATGCGTTTCATCTTCATATTAGAAAGTTTTGTTTATAATATCAGTTGTTGAAAAAGCTTTTATAAAGTTCATAAGTTACTTTTATAAAGTTCATACGTTGCTTTTACAAAGTTACAAAAAAAAATGCACTGCCCAAAAGAGCAGTGCATCCTTTTTATCATATATCCGTCAAGCTATCAGCGAGTTTAACGGAAATAAGTTCGTATCAGGTCTTTATTAATGACCACCGATAGCCCACCACAGCGGAGTGAGGTTGCTATCAACACCACCCTTGAGGAAGCCTACTGCCTTCTCGTAGCCAGTTGCGTCAGAAGAAGAGAGGCTTGATGGGTACTTGAAGCGCTGTACGAAGAGGCTGATGCTCTGTGCGCTCTTGTACGAATCCTTTGTCCAATCCTTCATGTTTGTGATAGACATTGTAGAAGTAGGAATCTCCCAGAACGGCAGACCGAGACGACGGTGATTAGACCAGTTCTCCTGTGGCAAGTACGGAGTATTTGCAATGTAGAGCTGTGTGATAATCTTTGTCAGGTGGTCGTTGAGTGCCGGAGTCTGAGCAACCTTAGCATAGAGTGTGTTTGCAGCCTTCGGATACTCGTATGTAACAGTCTCCTCAGCACCAGTATAACCGTTCTTAACGGTCATTGATGTAGCTGTAGGCTCTGTGGTGTGGCTCCACTTAACAGAAGTACCTACACGGTTGTAGTCCTCAGAAGCGATGTAAGCGTCGTACAGATCCTCGATGCCGTTATACTCGAAGCTTGCCTTGATGCCAGCATAGTAAGCAGCCTCAGCAGTTGTACCTACGTTCCAACCGCGCTCAGCTGCCTCAGCTAAGAGGAAGTAAGTCTCCCACGGACCGAAGAAGAAGCGCTTGTTCTTGCTGTTGCGATACTCGTCAGCGAGAGAAGGATAAGTACCGATATAGCCATAACCACCGAGGTCAGAGCCATTTACAAGACCATTGGTAGTGGCCTTCTCATCGCCTGAGTAGCCTGCGGTCAGACCATTCCAGCAGTATGTAGCATTAACAGTAGCCAACGCAGTCTTGTTCTGGTCGTCCTTTGCCCACAACTTCTCTACCTGAGGAGCCTTCGGATTTGTGAAATAAGATACATAACCGGTCTGTGTACGGTTCTTATAGTCGCCCGGCAGGAAGTAATAGAGCAACGCACGTGGGTCAACCTTTGAAGGTAGACCATCGAAGAAGAACTGCTTTGTTGGGTTGTCTGTGTTAGCCTCCCAGTGCTGGTCGAACTTCAAACCAAGATAAGTTGAAGCGTCCTTTACGTGTTCAGCGTAACGATTCTCGTCCTCTTTACCCTCTTCTTCCTTATTGGTGTTCTTCACATACTTAGCGAGAGCATCTACAGAAGCTGTACCACCGAAGTTGGTGGTGAGGTTAGCCATTGTAGCAGACAGACTCTGGATGTCCCAAGAGCGGCTCATCGGACCAGACCAATCGCTCCAGCCATCGTACTCCTGAACAGCAGCTGTGCCGTCAACGGTCTTTATACCACTACCCTGAGCCACAGCAGCCTCAAACTCACTCTTTGCCTTTGCAGGGTCAGCCTCAGACAGACGCATTGCGAGACGCATACGCAAAGAGATACCATAGTTCTTCCACTTAGCTGCATCAAACTCGAATACTGGGTCGTTCTTCTTCTCATCGTCGTCAGGAGCCACCTCTGTGTTGATGTTGCTTACAGCGTCAGCAAGCTCGGCAAGCATCCAATAGTAAACATCCTTCTCTGAGCTGAACTCCGGATTTACGCCCTGAAAGCCGTTAAGAGGAGCCGGACCGAAGTTGTCCACGAACTGAGCCATCATCTGAACGCGCCAGATACGAGCTATAGAAAGCAGGTTGGGATAGAACTCCTTCTCGTGAGCAGTCCATGTGCCCTGCGGTTCCTCGATAAGACGAATACATGTGTTGGCATCACGCATCCAGTTTGCATTGTAGCTGAAAGCTGCGCCGTAATACTCGTCATTTTTTGTACCGATAGACACACCGTAGCCGTCCTCACCATCCTGACGTGCTGCTGCTGCCCACTCGATAACGAAGAGACGCTCGCCAAGATACGGGTCCATCTGTGCACCCTTTATAGAGGAGAGAAGCGAATAGTAGGGCTTAATCTTGTCGCCACCTGTCGTCAACGGGTTGTTGTTTATATCGTCGAAGTCGTTACATGAAGTCATCACTCCACCAAGAGTGAGCGCCATCATGGCTGACATTATTAATTTATTCGTTTTCATAAATATTTGTCAATTTAATGAATTAGAAACCGATTGAAACATTAAACACGTAACTGCGTGTTGTAGGCAGACCTGCATACTCGAGACCAGTAGCATTGGTACTTGTAGCAAATACTGACTCTGGGTCAACACCATTCATATTGCTATGAATCATCCAAACGTTGGTAACAGTGAAGCCTGCCTTGAGCGACTGCAGGATAGTGCCTGCAAGCACCTTAGCCGGAACTGTGTAGCCAAGCGAGATGTTACGCAGACGTACGTTTGTTGCGCTATAGGTGTTAGCCTCGCCAATACCCATATTGCCTGCACCTGCCACAGCACTCCAGTACTGCTGTGTAGTAATCTTGTTGGTGTTCTGTACGTAGTCGCCTGTTGCTGCGTCGCGGTAAACACCCTTAACAACCATGTCGTTAACACGCTTGCCACCAGGAGCTGTTGCCTCTGCAGTACCTGAACGCTGCATCATAGCGTTTGTACCTGAGAAGATTTCACCACCGATACGTGCATCAATTTGGAAACTTAAGTTCCAGTCCTTGAAGCGGAAGCTGTTGGTAAGACCCATGTTGCAAGTAGCCTGCTGGTCACCAATTTTCTCAAGCTCGCCCGTAGCCTGTGGCAAACCATCAGATGTAAGGAGAAGCTGACCGTAGTATGGGCTGCTCTTGTCGGTAACGCGGAGGAACTTGGTACCCCAAATCTCACCATAGTTGCCGCCCTTCATAGCGTAAACCTTGATGTTGTCGTAGTTCGGACTAAGTTCGTAACGTTCTACACCATCGTAGAGGTCTTTAATCTTGTTGCTATTGTGCGACACGTTGTAGTTGATAGTCCACTCGAAGTCCTTTGTACGGATAGGAGTAGCGTAAGCCATCAACTCAACACCCTGATTCTCGATATCACCTGCATTAATCTTCTTGCTTTCATAGCCAGAAAGTGAGTTCATCGGCAGGTTGAGCAACTGGTTTGTAGCGTTCGACTTATACCAAGCGAAGTCGAAGCCCAAACGGTTGTTGAGGAACTTGAGTTCAAGACCAACTTCCCATGACTTGATAAGCTCGTTCTTCACGTTCTTGTCGAAGAGAGTTTTATCACTTGAAGCTGTGATGCCAGAATGGTCGTCTTTGCTTGTCGAGTAGAGGTTGTAAAGCTGGTACGGATCCATATCGTTACCTACTTCTGCGTAAGAAGCGCGGAGCTTACCGAATGTGAACCACTTCGGCATAGACACCTTGTACTTATTGAGCATATCAACGAAGAGCACGGATGCCGAAACAGACGGATAGAAGAATGAGCGGTGTTCCTTAGCAAGAGCCGATGACCAGTCGTTACGGAATGTTGCATCGAGGAATGCCCAACCGTCGTAGTTCAAACCTACTGTACCATAGAGCGAGTTGATTTTCTTCTCTGTGTATGTCTGAGAGACAGAAGGCTTATCCTTACCATTGTTCAGCGAGAAGAGGTTCTCGATAACGAGGTCGGTAACACTGCTCTTCAAGCCTGTCTTCTTTGTAGCCATGAGGTTGCCACCGAATGTAGCTGTAGCACCAATCTTATCGATGAGGTTGTCCTTTGTAGCTGTAAGGAGGAAGCTGAAGTTGTTCTCGTAGAAGTGGTTGATGTTCTGTCCGTATTGTGTAACAAGGTGAGAGTTGCCCGAATATGTGCGGTTTGTAGTCTCAAGTGTGTACATATCGGTACCAGCCTTCACCTCTGCTGTCAACCAAGAGAGCACCTTATACTTCAACGATGCGTTCATCAAGAAGCGGTCGCGGTTATCGTCAGAAAGGTTGTACTTGCTCATCCAGTACGGGTTGGTACCATCCTTGTTCCACCATATCATCTGGTTGTTCTCGTCAACGCAGTTTTCGAAGTCGCGTATATCGAGAGTGGTCGGGAAGGTGTACATACCAAGAGCCGAGTTGTTGCTATTGTTACCCGAAACCGGACGGTTATTAGCCTTGTTGCGGATGTACTGCACCTTTGCGTCGAATGTCCATGCGCCGTTCTTACCGAAGTTGGTAACGCCACGAAGCATCATGTTGGTGCGGTTGAGCTTAGCACCCGGAGTCATCGACTTGTTGTTCATGTTCGTTACAGAAGCATAGATTGAGGTCTTGCCGTACTGCTGCGAGAGTGTTACGTTCTCCTGGATTTCTGTACCTGTACCAAAGTAGCTGTTTAGGTTGTCGTAACGCTGCATTGCTACTTCCTTGCCATCCCAGCGTGTGTAGGTCTGACCCTCAATGCGCGGACCCCAGCTTGAGCCACTTGTAGCGTCATACTGACCATTCGTACCCTGACCGTATGTAGTCTGCATCTTAGGAGAAGTGAAAAGTGTCTCTGCGCTTACAGTACCAGTGATGGTAATACCAAGACCCTTTGTCTGCTTACCCTGCTTGGTGGTGATAAGGATTACACCGTTACCAGCACGCGAACCGTAGAGGGCGGCTGCCGAAGCACCCTTGAGCACTGACATCGACTCGATATCCTCTGGGTTAATATCCGAAAGACCGTTACCCATATCGGCAGACGGGTTCCAAATGTCGTTATTCTCTGCACCGGTGAAGTTATCCATAGGCACACCGTCCACTACAATGAGCGGTTGGTTAAGACCAGTGATAGAGTTGTTACCACGGAGCTGAATCTTTGAAGATCCGCCAGGACCGTTGCTCGAACGTGTAATCTGCACACCGGCAATCTTACCAGTCAAGGCGTTAGCCACGTTGCTCTCATGTGCGTTTACAAGAGCGTCGCCCTTTACGTCTTGGATAGCGTAACCAAGCGACTTGCGCTCGCGCTTGATACCAAGAGCGGTAACAACAACTTCGTTAATCTGCTTTGAGTCGTCTTTCAAGGTAACCTTTAGTGGTGTGCCTTTCCATTCAATCTCTACTGGAGTCATACCGAGCGAAGTGATACGAATCACCTCACCCTTCTTTACGTTGCGAAGAGTAAAGTTACCATCGATATCAGTAACTGTACCCAAGCCACTCTTGCCCTTTACAACAACTGATGCACCAATCATTGGTTCACCCGTTGCGTCAAGAACAACACCCTTACATTCCGCCTCTGCCTGTACGTTCTGCACTGCTGTCGGAGAAGTAACGTTTCCAGCATAAGCTGCGCCCATTGGCAAAGCCGAAAGTGCAAGCAGCATACCTACTGTTTTTACTTGTTTTGACATAGATGTTAATTTTTAATTAGTACTAAATGATATATTTTTTTTGTTTTTCAAGAGGAGGTCTATACGTACAGCAAATTCATTGACATTTATATAGATTATTATAAAAAATCCTCTCTATTTATTTTTCATACTACCTTAATATACCAACTTTACATTACATTCTTGATACAAATTTAAGGTTTTTTCTTGAGAATGAAACTTTTTTTATAAAGAAAATGAAACTTTTTAAACTAACTAATGTTTTCTTTAAATAAAATACGAATAATATACTAAAAAGCACTAACTTTGTGCTTATTATGCAAATTAAGCTACATAAATAGTACTTTTTAAACTAATAATATAAAACAAAAACACATGAAGAAAATCTTAATGACTCTTGCGCTTGCACTCACTACGATATGCGCAAACGCAAAAGGTGCAAAAACCCCAGTCTTCGCATGGTCGGGATGGGGCGAGAACACTACAGAAAAGTCGCTCACTACCGATTTCAAGGCTTGGAAGAAGCACGGCGTAACGGGTGTGTGCATCAATGCCGGTATGGACGTGGAGAAGATTGCCGTAGCTGCCAAGGTGGCAAAGAAGGTGGGATTGGAGTATCATGCTTGGGTGCCTACAATGGTGCAGGGCGGAAAGCCCAAGAGCTGGTACACGGTGAACCGCCTCGGCGAGTCGGCGTGTGACAAACCTGCATACGTGCCCTACTATACCACACTCGACCCACGCAACAAGGAGGTGCGCAAGTTCCTCGTTGAGAAGTTCGAGGAGATTGCTTCCATACCTGAAGTCGACTACGTGCAACTCGACTATATCCGCTACGCTGACGTTATCCTAGCGCGTGGTTTGTGGGACAAGTATGGTCTGACAATGAACGGCGAGTACGCCAAGGCTGACTACTGCTACTGCGACGACTGCGTGGCTGCGTTCAAGCAGCAGAGCGGCATCGACATCACAAAGGTGACCGACCCGTCGAAGATTAAGGAGTGGGCGCAGTTCCGCTGCGATGCTGTCACCGACCTCGTAAATGCCATCTCTGATGCCGTACACGCTAAGCAGAAGAAGCTCAGTGCCGACGTATTCCCCGGTCCAAAGAGCTATGCCGAGTGGATGGTGCGCCAGCAGTGGAACAACTGGAAACTCGATGCTGTGTTCCCAATGAACTACAACGACTTCTATATGGAGCCGGCAGCTTGGGTCGGCAAGGTGACGAAGGAAGAGGTGGAAGCCATGAAGGGTAAGAACACCTTATTATATAGTGGTATCTTCATCTGCCACGACTGGCGCCACAAGGACAAGGTGGTAGACCCAGAGAACTCCGGACTGCTGCCGTCAGAGATCGCGGAGGCTGTGCAGTCGTCAATGGCTGCGGGTGCAGACGGTATCAGCATCTTCACACCTAACGATATGACCGAGGAGCATTGGACAGAACTGGAGAAAGTGCTGAAGGAACTCAGCAAGTAACAATTATAGGGGGTGCAGTTAAAAACAACTGCACCCCCTTGCATGTTATATCATTTTCCACGTTGGTGCAGTTCTTGCTCGGGCAAGCGGTAAAGCCGAACGGAGACAACTGCCCCCTTATTTCTCTCCTGCGTGCTGCAGACAGAACCGTTCACCAAGCGCGAAACCTTCATCATAGAGCCGCTTCAGTTTTTCGACATCACGTTCCATGCGGTCTACCTCCATCGGGCGTTCGGGACGTATGCACACCACCTTACCCTCGTCCTCCAGACGCTCCACCAGTGCGAGCTGCTCGTTGTAGGCGTGCATACGATGACTGAGTGCAACGCGCAGGCGCGGATACTTCTTGTATATGAAATGCGGAATCTTTATGTCGTGACCCGATTTGCGATAGCCGCGGTTGCGCGTCAGCACGAGCACATTCTGCGCATGACCGGTAGCCATGGCGCGCTCCACGGGTATTGAGTCAACGATGCCACCATCGAGCATCGGTATGCCGTCCACGTTCATTATCTTGCACACATAAGGCAGCGAACCCGAGGCACGCACAACGTCGAGTGCGCGTTGGCGGTCGTGGCGTTCGGTGAGATACATCGGACGACCCGTGAGACAGTTGGTTGTGACCATCTCGAACGTAGCCGGATTGTTGAAATAAGCATCGTAATCGAACGGCACATACTCGTTCGGCACCTTGTCATAGAGCAGTTCGGCATCGAAGATGCAGCCCTGCGTGAACAGATAGCGTAGTCCGATGAAGTGGAACTTATCCATGTAGTCGATGTTCGTAACGCGTGCACGCCCCGGCTGCCGACTCATATACGACATACCGTTGCCCGCTCCTGCCGACACTGCCACCACATAGTTGAAATACATATTGTGCTTCATAAACGCATCAAGCACACCGCACGTGAAGACGCCGCGCATTCCGCCGCCTTCAAGTACTAAACCTGTGTTGTCATCAAGTTTCATAGTATTATTGTTTTTTTCTTTCTTTTAAGCCGAACTAAGCCTCTTTAAGCCTTTCTGAACTTTTGCTAACTAAGCCCTCTCCGACGGGGAGGGTTGGGAGAGGCTTTTTACCTTTTTACTTTTTTACTTTTAAATACACGTTTGTCTCCTTGCGTTCAAACCCCAACTTCTGATAGAGTCTGTTAGCAGCCACGCGCGATGGTCGCGAGGTGAGCATAAGCGTGTTGAAGCCCTCGCGCTCGGCGAAGCTGACAGCGGAAGCCACGAGTCGTTCGCCAAGATGCAGCCCACGACACTGCGCATCCACCACTACATCCTCAATCCACGCCTTGCGACCCGTTGGCGATGTGTAGAAACCGAGCGTACACATACCCATCACCTCGCCGTCCACCGTGAGCAGCAGCAACCGACTGTTAGGCTCATTAACCAGATTCTGCAAATGTTCGGCACTCATCTCGCAGGGCGAAGAGCATAGCTGTAGCAGCAACCGATTGACTGCTGCAACGTATTCGGGCTTGCAACTCGTCGCTTCAAATATATCTATCTGTGACATTACATTACTATTTATCATTATGTATCACTGCAAAGGTAAAAACAATTTGCGGAAAAAGAGCAAAGAAAAACCTTAAATTAACACACTGAGCAGACAATAAATTTGTAATTTTGCAGAGAACATAACAATAACACAGAATGATTAAAGTCACGATACTCATGCCCGTCTACAACGGCAGCCTGTACTTGCAGCACTCTGTTGGCTCAGTGATGGCGCAGACCTATGCCGACTGGCAGCTCGTTGCGCTCGACGACGGCTCTACCGATGACAGTCTGAGCGTACTGAAGCAGCTGTCAGCTGCCGACAAGCGCATAAAGATAATGACGAAGACGAACGACGGCAAGGGCAACACGGCTCGCAACATAAGCATAATGAGCGCAGAGGCGAAGGGCGACTACATATTCTATATGTCGCAGGACGACTACATATCTGCCGACTTGCTGCAACATGCCGTGACTCGCGCCGAGAAAACGGGGGCAGAGATTGTCATTCCTGACATGTTGCTCGCCAATGCTGACGGTTCAACTGAGCAGGCGAAGGGTTCGTTCCCACCCAATGGCGACTACTCTACCCTACTCACGGGCGTAGAGGCATTCGCGTTGTGCATCGACTTCTCGATACATGGCTTCGCCCTGATACACCGCCGACTGATGTTCGCCACCGATTGCGACACACGCTACTTCGACAGCGACGAGTACAACACGCGCGTGCAGTATCTGCGTGCCAACAAGACGGCTTTCTGCCATGGCACATTCTTCTACTATCAAGGCAATGCGGAG
This sequence comes from Prevotella sp., assembly GCA_052272805.1. GTDB lineage: Bacteria > Bacteroidota > Bacteroidia > Bacteroidales > Bacteroidaceae > Prevotella. Next base: position 11,872 of record DAVZJL010000004.1, read on the forward strand.
GCTATGACGAAGAAGTTCGCGCCGAAACAATTCCAACGCCTGGACACAATAGTGATGCTCGGCAAGAAGGCTGAGCAAGAGAATATGCCGAAAGAGGTTATGACGCGAGTGCGCTGCTGGCAGATGAAGGTGTATCTCGATGTGCTCATACTGCTGTTCAACAACACTGACAACATGAGCAGAGCTGAATACGAGGAGGCGGTGAAGTGCTTCGAACGCTTCGAACGCGATGTGCACTTCGGTGGATACAGACGTAGCATACTGAAAGGTTTTGGCGTGTACGAGAAGGCATTGGCAATAATCTACTTCGCTTGCGGCACATGCCGTCACCTACATTTGCTGCACAACGCCTACAAACGCCTAAAGCACTGACTAAGACCGACGCACGAACCTACGCTTTATGCGGCTCACGATGTCAATCTCAATGTGTCGGCGCATGATGGAGAGTGTGTAAGCTAAGTCGAGAACGAAGAGCAGCGCACCTACCGACACGTAAACCCACACATTGTCGACGAACGAGAGCAGACTGGTGAGCACTCCGATTGTTGCATGTACGAAGATTATTTTCAGCTGCGCCATCGAGAGTTTATAACCATAAACCACACGGCAGAAGCCGGCTGCCACAAACACCTCAAGAACCGAGGCTATGGTCATGCCTACACCCATGCCCAACAGTCCGCAACGACTATAACCGAGAATAGCCATTGTGAGAAGCAGGGCATCGCTCACCAACTCTATACAAAGGAAGCGTTTCGAGTCGCCACGCGACAGAGCTATATACTCGATAGGCAGGAAAATGGCACGAGCGTACATCGCCAACGCAGCCACCTGCATCATCGGCAGTACGGGCAGAAACTTACCGCTATAAAGCAGCGGCAGCAGAACGGGCATGGCAAGAATGAAAAAGACAAGCATCGGCGATATGAGATGCAGCGACACCTCTATCTGCTTGTTCACCGTGAGATTGAACTCGCGACCCAACTTGTTGATAGAGGACAAACGCGGATAATAATCGGTCTCCATGGCCGTGAACACTGTGCCTACGTAGGTGAATATCATAACATAGGCGGCATTGTACAGACCTACCGCATCTACACCGTCCACATTACTGATATAGGCGCGGATAGCCATCTCCACCCCACTACCTGCCATGCCTGCTATGACAAACGCCACACCGAGCTTCAAGAAGCCACAACCTTCGCCCAACAACGCCCTACTGAAGTTAAGACGGAACGGATAGGCACGCAGCGAATAGCGCATCACGATGATGGTCTGCAACAGTATGACAAGCAGCAACGAAGGCACAATGCCTTTGTTGCCAAAGAAATAGTAGATAGGAACGGACACGAAGAGTGTCACAAGCATGGCATAAACGGAGTTCTCGGCTATGTCGCGCAAGTGCCGTGTGGCTTTCAGAATGGCAAGTTCGCCAGTAGAGAACGTCGTTAGAGCCACCACCGGAGCAAGCAGCACGAAGTGGAGCGTGTGGTCGCCAAAAGAGAAGGTCCAGCTACTGAGCAACGGCGACAACACAATGCACACCAACATACCGAAAAGAGAGGTGAGCAGAGACCAATGACGAAACACGCTGATGCTACGCAGAAGGTGCTCATGGTCGCCACAATCGTAGGCACCCGACATATTGCGCACCGCACTGATGGAGAGTCCGAGGTTGGTAGAGTCGCCAACAAGCTTTATGGTAGAGGAAAACAAAGCCAACAAACCCATACCCATCGGACCAAGAATGAGCGCAACAAGTTTGTTGCGAACCAGTCCGACAAGGATACTGAGCACTTGCACACCACCAAACAAGCTGGTGTACTTCAGTATATGTGAATAGCTATTTTGTTTTTCCATCATATATTGTAACGTAATATAAATTATTTTATTACTTTTGCAATAATAAATATCACATGAATACAATCTATACGACTATGAATTCAAGAAAATACATACTTTTTGCACTCTTGCTGTCGTCGACAATGGTTTGCGCACAGCAGAAGAAGGCGAAGCCCATAGCACGCAAGAATGTGAAAAACGCTGCTACGGCCAACCCGATGAACGCTCGCCAGCAGGAGAACTTCAATGCAATGCTGCCCAACACGCAGAGCATATTCGTAGTGGATAGCACGATTGTGGACAAGGACCGAGTAGTGGAAACAATACCACTCTCGCCAAAATATGGCAAGTTTGTGAGCTACAATAGCTTCTTCGACACCGACACACAACCCAACCAATACGTCTTCATCAATGGTTTTGCCAACAAGTGCTACTACACCGAATTGGGCAAGGACAGCGTGCAACATCTGTATATGCGCAACAAGTTGGGCGACGGATGGGGCAAACCGCATCGTATCAGCGAGATTGACTCGAAACTGAAGCACATTAGCTATCCGTTCCTATCGTCGGACGGTCAGACGCTCTACGTGTCGGGCATTGCCGATGACGGACTCGGCAAGCGCGACATCTACGTGGCGAAGTACAACGCAGACGAGGGAACATACTTCGAGCCGGAAAACATCGGACTGCCGTTCAACTCTAACGACGACGACTTCATCTACGTAGAATCGGATGCCGAACGCTTCGCATGGTTTGCCACCACACGCCGACAGCCCGAAGGCAAAGCGTGCGTATATGCATTCGCCATGCCCGAACAGCGCACCAACTACGACATGACAGACATATCGGAAGAAAGAATGAAGAGTTTGGCATCGCTGATACGCATACGCGACACATGGCCAACACCAGAGATACGCGAACGTGCGCAGAAGGAACTGAACGCCATTAAGGAAGAAGCAAACACACGAGTAGCAGCAACGGACAAGGTGAACTTCGTGGTGAACGACGACGTGGTGTACACCGACATAAAGAGCTTCCGTAGCGATGCCACACGACAGATGTACTACGAGGTGATGCGTCTACAAAACGACTCGAAGAACAAGCAGAGAACATTGAACACCTTGCGCGAGAAGTATCACAACACTGCTGACAACAACCGCACCGCACTCACAAGAGATATACTGCAGCTTGAGCAGCAACTCGACGAGGCACGTCAGCAGTTGAAGAGACTGGAGATACAACTGCGCACCGCTGAGAATAAACTCATCAAGAAATAACTCATCCTAACAATCAAAATAACCTTTTACTAACAGAACATCAGATTATGGAAAAGAAATATTTCGCAGAATCGGAGCTTATCATCAACGAAGATGGTAGCATCTTCCACTTGCATGTAAAACCGGAACAACTCGCCGACAAGGTGATACTCGTGGGCGACCCTGGACGTGTCGACCTCGTGGCATCGCACTTCGACACTAAAGAGTGCGCAGTAGAGAGTCGCGAGTTCCGCACCGTTACGGGTACATATAAGGGCAAACGCATCACGGTTATCTCTACCGGCATCGGCTGCGACAACATCGACATCGTGATGAACGAGGTTGATGCGCTGGCTAACATCGACTTCGAGACACGCCATGAGAAGGAAGTGCTGCGCTCGCTCGAAATTGTACGCATCGGCACATGTGGTGGCCTGCAGCTCTACACGCCTGCCGGCACCTTCGTCTGCTCGGAGTACTCTATCGGTTTCGACGGCTTGCTCAACTTCTACGCTGGCCGCAACGCTGTCTGCGACTTGCAGATGGAGCGCACACTGCTCAACCACCTCGGTTGGTCAGGCAATATGTGCCAGCCTGCACCATACGCCATAGCTGCCGACAAGGAGCTTGTGGAGCGCATAGCTGCCGACGACATGGTGCGTGGCATAACGGTAGCTTGCGGTGGCTTCTTCGGTCCGCAGGGACGCGAGCTGCGCATTCCGCTCACCGACCCTAACCAGAACGAGAAACTCGAGAACTTCGAGTACAACGGAAAGAACATCACCAACTTCGAGATGGAGAGCTCAGCACTCGCCGGACTTGCTCGCCTCATGGGTCACAAAGCCACAACGGTTTGCATGGTCATCGCCAATCGTCGCATCAAGAAAGCTGACACTGGCTATAAGAGCCACATCGACGACCTCATTAAGAAGGTGCTCGAAAGATTGTAAAAGACATATAAAGACATAAAAAAAAGCTCCTGCAAAACATTCTGCAGGAGCTTTTTGTAGGAGGGTATGGCATCCTTGCCATACCCACGCAATCTAATTGTATGCAAAACTTCGGGTATGGCATTCTTGCCATACCCACGCAATCTAATTGTATACAAACTTCGTATATGGCATCCTTGCCATACCCACGCAATCTAATTGTATGCAAAACTTCGTATATGGCAAAGATGCCATACATATACAAACTACATTATTTGTACCTAAGGCAGCGTGGGTATGGCAAGATGCCATACCCTCCTAAATATTTATCCTTTGAGCTTGATTGTAAGTTTTTCAAGCATATCCTTTGTCATTGCGTCGAGGTCGTAAGCCGGACACCAATCCCACTCCTCGCGAGCGCAAGTGTCGTCCATACGGTCAGGCCAGCTCTCGGCGATGCTCTGCTTCAATGGGTCAACGTCGTAAGTCATCTCGAACTCAGGCTTGTATTTCTTGATAGCAGCGAACACTGTCTCTGGTGCGAAACTGAGCGAAGCGATGTTGAACGCGTTGCGGTGTACGAGGCGTGCAGGGTCAGCCTCCATAATGTCTACAGCAGCCTTCAATGCGTCAGGCATGTAAATCATATCCATGAGTGTGCCCTCCTTAATCGGGCAAACGAACTTCTCGCCACGAACTGCCGAGTAGTAGATGTCTACAGCGTAGTCGGTTGTGCCGCCACCCGGAGGTGTTACGTAAGAGATAACGCCAGGGAAACGCACAGCACGAGTATCTACACCATATTTATTATGGTAGTAGTCGCTCAGCAGCTCTGTGGTGACCTTAGACACACCGTAGATTGTGCGCGGACGCTGAATTGTGTCCTGCGGTGTGAGCATCTTCGGTGTGTTCAAGCCGAACGAACCGATTGAGCTCGGTGTGAAAACTGCACAACCGTGCTCACGAGCTACCTCAAGGATGTTCCACAAGCCGTCGATACCAATCTTCCAAGCCAAACGTGGCTTCGACTCGGCAACAACAGAGAGCAACGCTGCGAGATTGTAGATGGTGTCGATGTTGTACTTCTTCACAACGTCAGCAATCATCTGTGGGTTTGTCACATCGCACTCTGCCATAGGACCTGCCTCTGCAAGCTCGCCCGTTGGCTCTGCGCCCTTAATGTAACCAGCTACAACATTTGCGTTTCCGTAAATGCTTCTTAACTTCCTTGTTAGCTCAGAGCCAATCTGACCAGTAGAGCCAATAACCAAGATATTGTTCATCGTATATGTATTTAAGCGTTTATGAGTACAAAGGAAAGAAAAATTTTTCACACAGCAATACAAAATCGTTCATTTTTTTTCATTACGCTAAAAAAACTACTATAAACATTTTCACGTATCAAAAATAATGAGTTAATTTGCACTTGTAATAACAAAAAACTTTTAAATAACCTATCTCATGTACGGAAAAGTAAAAGAACATCTCGCTGCCGCTTTGGAGAATCTGAAGCAAGCAGGTCTCTACAAAGAGGAACGTATCATTGAAAGCCCTCAGCAGGCTGCAATCCAGGTAAAGGGTCAGGAAGTGCTCAACTTCTGCGCCAACAACTATCTCGGTCTGTCTAACCACCCACGCCTCATTGAGGGTGCAAAGAAGATGATGGATCGTCGCGGTTTCGGTATGTCGTCTGTACGCTTCATCTGCGGTACACAGGACATCCACAAGGAGCTTGAGGCTGCCATCTCCGAGTATTTCCAGACAGAAGACACCATATTATATGCTGCCTGCTTCGATGCCAACGGTGGCTTGTTCGGCTCGTTCCTCACCGACGAGGACGCAATCATCTCTGACGCACTCAACCACGCTTCTATCATCGACGGCGTGCGCCTGTGCAAGGCTAAGCGCTACCGCTACGCTAACGCAGACATGGAAGAACTGGAGAAGTGCTTGCAGGAGGCTCAGGCTCAGCGTTTCCGCATCATCTGCACCGATGGTGTGTTCTCTATGGACGGCAACGTTGCTCCGATGGACAAGATCTGCGACTTGGCAGAGAAGTACGACGCTCTCGTAATGGTTGATGAGTCGCACTCGGCTGGCGTTGTAGGCGCAACGGGTCACGGTGTGAGCGAGCTTTGCAAGACATACGGTCGTGTGGACATCTACACAGGCACATTGGGCAAGGCATTCGGCGGCGCACTTGGCGGATTTACAACTGGTCGCAAGGAGATTATCGATATGCTGCGCCAGAGCAGCCGCCCGTACCTCTTCTCTAACTCATTGGCTCCGTCTATCATCGGTGCAAGTCTTGAGGTGTTCAAGATGTTGAAGGAGGACAACTCTATCCACGATCGCCTCGTAGAGAACGTCAACTACTTCCGCGACAAAATGATGGCTGCGGGCTTCGATATCAAGCCTACACAGAGTGCCATCTGCGCCGTTATGCTCTACGATGCTCCGCTCTCTCAGCGCTACGCTAACCGCCTGCTTGAGGAAGGCATCTACGTTACGGGCTTCTACTACCCAGTTGTGCCGAAGGGCGAGGCTCGCATCCGCGTGCAGCTCTCTGCTGGTCACACACGCGAGCAACTCGACAAGGCAATCGCTGCTTTCATTAAGGTGGGCAAAGAGCTTGGTGTACTGAAATAAAAGTAAAAAATAGGAGGTATGGGCATCTTGCCCATACCACGCAGCCACAAGACTTAAAAAATAGAACGATAAAAAAAGAGGTTACGACCAGTTTGTCATAACCTCTTTTTTTATTCGGCTGAGAATTGAGTGTTGAAAATTAAGAGTTATGCTTACCATTTTTAGCTATAAATAGATTAAAAACATTAACTATAAAGCATACCATAACTCTCAATTCTCAACTCTCAATTTTCAACTAATCATAATTACTTAATAACAACTTTCTTTCCGTCAACAATATAAACGCCTGCAGCAGGCTTGCCGTTCACACGTACACCACCGAGTGTGTACACCTTGTGGTTCTTTGCATAGTCAGCAGAGATTGAGTTGATGCCGTCAACCACCTTCTTCTCGAACTTCACGGTGTAAACGGTCTGGCTCTCAGCGTTTGCGGCGTAGTCGTTGCCGTTTACGGTGATGGTCAGCACGTCGCCCTCTAAATCCGTTGTGGCAGAAGCACCCCTACCCTTCACTACATATTCAATCTTATCAGCAGCCTCGGCTACGTCGCCATCGATGGTGATAGTGTAGTCGGTCTTGTCAGCAGAGAAGCCGTCGAGCTTAACACCGTTGAATGTAAGGTTGCTAAGTGCGTGATAGTAGATGAGCTTGATGTTATCAAGGTCGAGCTGGTCGTCCTTAGACGCACCTGGCACGGGGTTGGTTGTAGCCGAAGCAAGAAGATACAGATTGTCGCTCTCGTTACCAGTGTAGCTAAACTCGCCCGTGAACTTTGTCCAATCTGCTGTTGCCGGGATTAGCACCGCAGCCGAAGCAATCTTGTTAGCAGCCTGCTCGCTGAGCTCAGGGTCGTGATATGCCACCTCGCCATGAACGATGAGCTGAACGCGACCCTGAAGTACTGTGCCCTCATTCTTGGCTGTGCCAGGAGCGAAGCGTGCATACACCTCGAACGCGTCCGGTGTACCCGTGAATGGCAGGTTGCCCCTTACGTCGTTCAAGTCGGTGAAGTTGTAGTTAGAGGCATTTGCAGGATTTGTGCTACCCATGTTGATATGACCAGTTGTGATGTTTCCGTTGGCATAAGCCGCAGTAAGATCTTTCGACTTGATGCGAACACCATAACCCTCAAATCCCTCTATCTTTTCGGGCATCGGCGACATAGAAGCAAACGAAGCCCATGAGCCGGTTGCTGATTCAAACGAGTTCCATGTCTCAGCGAGGGATGTCTCGCCCCAGTTCTCGAAGTCGGCGTTAGGTATCTGATAGAAAGCAGTCTTCTCCTTCTCTTCGAAAGTGATAGTATATACATTGGTCAGCGTTTCCTCATCTTCTACCGTGATGGTGAGCTTACCTGTAAACTTATCGTAACTTACATTAACCTTAGCTGTCTCCGAAGAAGCCTTGTAAGAAACCTCGTCGGCTTGATACTTACCAGCAGCAGTGAAGTTCTTATCGTCCTTGCCTGCCAAGATAAACTCATGACCTGCCACAACAAGCGAAGTAAGTGTCGGAGCCGGCTTCTTATACTTAATGGTATAGGTGCTGATAGCCGACGGATTGCTCTGTGCATCGTAGTCATTACCCTTCACAATGATAGAGAACGTGCGAGTAGCCTCATCGTATTTTGTATCCACCATAGCTGCAATGCCCTTCTTGGTGTAAGACACCTTTGTTTTGTTGGCATCGTACACCGCATTGACGGTGTAGTTATAGCAATCCTCTGCAAACTTCTCGTTCAACGCTATAGCCTTGCCTTCGCTGTCGGTTGTGGTCAGAGACTCAAGAGTGTGATAATAGATGAGTTTGAGATTATCAAGGTCGAGCTGGTCGTCCTTAGATGCACCTGGCACAGGGTTGGTTGTTGCCGAAGCAAGGAGATACTGCTTACCACTCTCGTTGCCAGTGTAGCTGAACTTGCCCGTGAACTTCGTCCAATCTGCTGTTGCCGGGATCAGCACCGCAGCCGAAGCAATCTTATTAGCAGCCTGCTCGCTGAGTTCTGGGTCGTGATATGCCACCTCGCCATGAACGATGAGCTGAACGCGGCCCTGAAGTACTGTGCCCTCATTCTTGGCTGTGCCAGGAGCAAAGCGTGCGTACACCTCAAACGCATCCGGTGTACCCGTGAATGGCAGACTACCATTTATGTCGTTCAAGTCGGTGAAGTTGTAGTTAGAGGCATCTGCAGGATTTGTGCTATCCATGTTGATACGACCGGTTGTGATGTTGCCGTTGGCATAAGCCGCAGTAAGATCTTTCGACTTAATGCGAACACCATAACCCTCAAATCCCTCTATCTTTTCGGGCATCGGCGACATAGAAGCAAACCCAGCCAATTTGCCGGTTGCCGATTCAAACGAGTTCCATGTCTCAGCGAGGGCTGTCTCACCCCAGTTCTCGAAGTCAGCGTTAGGTATCTGATAAAAAGCCACCTTCTCCTTACCATTAAATGTGATAGTGTAGACATTAGTCATCGACTCCTCATCTTCGACAGTGATAGTGAGCTTACCTGTAACCTTGTCGTAACTTAAATTAACCTTAGCTGTCTCCGAAGAAGCCTTGTAAGACACCTCGTCGGCTTGATACTTACCCGTAGCTGTGAAGTCCTTATCGTCCTTGCCTGCCGAGATAAACTCCTTGCCTGCCACAACAAGCGAAGTGAGTGTCGGAGCCGGCTTCTTATACTTAATGGCATAAGTGCTGATAGCCGACGGATTGTTTACAGCATCATAATCCTCACCCTTCACAACGATAGAGAACACGCGAGTAGCCTCGTCGTATTTCGTATCCACCGTAGCTGCTATACCCTTCTTGGTGTAAGACACCTTCGTATTGTTAGCATCATACACCGCATTGACCGTGTAGTTGTAGCAATCCTCAGCGAACTTCTCGTTCAACGCTACTGCCTTGCCTTCGCCGTCAGTTGTGGCCAGAGCCTTAAGAGCATGATAGTAGACAAACTTCACGTTGTCAACAGTGAGCGAGTTGCCACTCACGATATTATTGCGGTCGCCGAAGTAGTCGGTAGCCGAGAAGATAACGTTCACCTTCTCCACGCCTGCAGTCATATCCTTATATTCGAACGGGATAGTATCGCTCACCCATTCGCCTTTAGTACTATTTGTAATGTACTTCTGTAACGACGCAAGAAGCTTAGCGTCGTTGGTCTGCGTCACCTCGCCGCCAAGTGAATTTTGCATTTGCATGCCAAGCACATTGCGCTCGCGGTCCTTCATGTCTACGTATGTAGGATTGACATACTTAATGGCGTTCCAAGAAGGATTTCCTGGAACATCCTTCTGTGTCCAAGTTCCTTTCCACAGATATGCAATCACAGTAGCATTCTCAGCCCCATTGGAGTTGTCACGCTTATATTCGTAAGCTATGGCATCGGGATGATATGCGAAATCGATACCGCCCCAAGTACCTCCATCCGTAGAATTATTTTTTACTTCGTACCAGAGATATCTCACCTGTGCTGTAGCCCACGGTGTACCCAAAGTGAGGTATGCAGGAATTTTCTCAGACTGATTAGTCAAGTGTACTGCCTGACGAGTTTTATTACAACCCTCAACTGCAGAACCAACAGTTATCTTTTTGTGTACACACACATTAGATATATGCCATCCCTCGGGCTGAGCACTTACAATAGTCTTGTTGCCATCACTTGTCCAAGGCACACAATCCTTCCAATCGCCATCAAAGTCGCCATTAATCTGTTGGGCATTAGCAGCAAAAGCTACGCCACCCAACATTAATAGGGTTAAAATCTTTTTCATCTTTAATGAGTTTTTGTTTTTAATACCTAATAATCTTCTTTTACTAATAATTATCCTTTCAAAAAAATAGTGAACACTCATGCAGAACAAACGTTTACACACCGCACAAGTTGCCATAAAATCGTCACAAAGGTAATGCAAATATTTGAAATTCAGCACTTTTTAAAATATTTTATAATAAAAGCAAACTATAAAGCAACTTTTACCGACATAAATATCACTTTTATTCGTTTTTCACCGACAAAACGAAACGCCCTCACCAGTTTTAAAATCATCGAATTTAGGTATTGTGTAAAAATCGAAAGCAAGCTAATTTTGCAGCGGTGATAAAACCAAATTCTTTAACCATACATTTACAAATAAAAACAACTAAGATTATGAAAACAACTGTAATCATCTACGGCACAAGCACCGGCACCTGCGAAGACCTGGCTGGTAGAATAGGAGCCAAACTTGGTGTGGACAACGTTATCAACGTGACTGACCTCGACGCGAGCGTTCTCGCCAACAACGAAAACCTCATTCTCGGCACATCTACATGGGGCGCAGGCGAGATGCAAGACGACTGGTATGACGGCATAAAAACACTCAAGGGTACTGACCTCAGCGGCAAGACCGTGGCTCTCTTCGGCTGTGGCGACTCGGAGTCGTACCCTGACACATTCGTGAGCGGTATGGCTGAGATATACAACGCCGTTAAGGCGGCAGGTGCAAATGTTATTGGAGCAGTAGCGACTGAAGGCTATACATTCGACGATTCGGAATCGGTGGTAGACGACAAATTCGTCGGACTGGCTCTCGACGAGGTAAACGAGAACGACAAAACAGAGAAACGCATAGACGATTGGGTGGCTGAAATAAAACCATGCCTCTAAAACACATTTTTGACATCTAAATTCAACTTAAACAAGTACAAACACAGCAAGTTTTTACTTTTCACTTAATCAGTTTATCCCAAATCAGTCATCATATACATTAGAAACAGAAAAGCCGCTGACAGCTGTCAGCGGCTTTGTTATAAGTATAAACATAAGGATTAATTACCCGAAGTTGTCGTACATAATGCTCTCTGGGTCTACGCCGAGCGAGTCGAGGTAGTCGGTAACGGTCTTGATGAGCATTGGAGGTCCGCAGAGGTAGTACTCGCAATCCTCCGGTGCCTCGTGATCTTTCAAGTAGGTGTCGCGGATGCAGTTTACAGCGAAGCCCTCGTAGTACTTCACGCCCTGAGCATCTGCAACGGGGTCCTTGCGGTCGAGCGAGAGGTGGAAGTGGAAGTTCGGGAATTCCTTCTCCAACTCCCAGAAGTCCTCAAGGAAGAACGCCTCGCCCAGAGCGCGTGCGCCGTAGAAGAAGTGGAGCTCGCGGTCGGTAGTGTGCAGCGTCTTTGTCATGTGCATGATTTGGGCACGCAGCGGAGCCATACCAGCACCACCACCGATCCAGATCATCTCCTTGCCAGAAGTGAAGTTCGGGTGGAAGTCGCCGTAAGGACCAGACATCATCACCTTGTCGCCCGGCTTCAGTGAGAAGATGTACGACGAAGCGATACCGGTCGGTACGTTCTGGAAGCCCACCTGCGGACGCGGCAGGAACGGAGTTGTGGCGATACGCACGGTAAGCGTGATAATGTCGCCCTCGTCCGGATAGTTTGCCATTGAGTAAGCACGCACTGTAGGCTCGGGGTTGTGTGCCTTGAGCGAGAAAATGTTGAACTTCTCCCATGTGCCGATGTAGTCCTTGCCGATAAGATCCTTGTCGAAGTCCTTATCGTAGTCGATGCAGTCGTATGCCGGAATCTTGATCTGTGCGTAAGAACCTGGAACGAAGTCCATGTGTTCGCCAGGAGGCAGAGCCACCTTGAACTCCTTAATGAATGAAGAAACGTTCTTGTTCGAGATAACCTCGCACTCCCATTCCTTAACACCCATAACCGAATCGGGCACCTTAATCTTCATGTCCGACTTCACCTTGCACTGACATCCCAGACGCCAGTTGTCCTTTATCTGCTTGCGTGTGAAGTGGGGCTTCTCCGAGTCGAGAATCTCGCCGCCACCCTCAAGCACCTGCACCTTACACTGTCCGCAGCTTGCCTTACCGCCGCAGGCAGAAGGCAGGAAGATGCCGTTCTCGTTGAGCGTAGCCATCAACGAAGAGCCCTGCGGCACGTTGATGGTCTTGTCGCCGTTGATTTCGATGTTGACATTGCCGCTCGGGCTGAGGAACTTCTTAGCCACGAGAAGGATGACAACCAAGAGGAGTATCACGATAAGGAACACTCCGATACTTGCAAATATAAATGATGTATTCATAGTGTTGAGTCCTCCTTATTATATTTTAAGACCAGAGAAGCACATCATAGCCATAGCCATGAGGCCTACAGTGATGAACGTGATGCCCAGACCCTGCAGAGGCTTTGGCACGTCGCTGTACTGGAGCTTCTCGCGGATAGCACCCATTGATACGATGGCGAGTGTCCAACCGATACCGCTACCCAAAGCGTAAACAACAGCGTCGACAACGTTGCCGATGTACTGTGTGTTAGACGGGTCGAGGTTGATGCGCTGCTGCATGAAGAGCGAAGCACCCATGATGGCGCAGTTAACGGCGATAAGCGGAAGGAAGATACCCAGAGCTGCGTAGAGCGACGGCGAGTATCTCTCGACAATCATCTCCACCAGCTGCACGATACCTGCGATGACAGCGATGAAGAGGATGAAACTCAAGTAGGAAAGGTCTACACCCTCAACCAAGCAGTCCGGGCCGAGCACCTTTGTCTGCAACAGATAGTCGACAGGCACGGTAACGAGCAACACGAACGTAACGGCAAGACCCAATCCCAATGATGTCTTCACGTTCTTCGACACGGCAAGGAACGAGCACATGCCGAGGAAGAAGGCGAATATCATGTTGTCCACGAAGATGGACCGGAAGAAAAGACTTAATAAATGTTCCATTGTCATTAATTATTTTCCTTGTAAAAATAAGCTCTGTGAACCCATATCACGCAACCGAGCAGGATGAGCGCCATAGCCGGCATTGTCATCATACCATTGTTGATGTAGCCTGCGTCGTAAACGCACTGCGGGATAATCTGGAAGCCGAGGAGTGTGCCACGACCGAGAAGCTCGCGCAGACCACCTACCACAACGAGGATGTAGGCATAGCCCAGACCGTTGCCCACACCGTCGAGGAACGACGGCCAAGGCTTGTTCTGCATAGCGAACGCCTCAAGACGACCCATGAGGATACAGTTGGTGATGATAAGACCTACGTAGACCGAGAGCTCTACGCTCACGTCGTAGACGAAAGCCTTCAGCACCTGGCTTACGATGGTAACAAGAGCTGCAACTACTACCAACTGCACGATGATACGGATGCGGTTAGGGATTGTGTTGCGGATGATTGAGATAATCACGTTTGCGAAGGCTGTAATCACCGTTACGGCAAGACCCATCACGATAGCCGGCTTGAGCTGCGATGTAACAGCGAGCGCCGAGCAGATGCCGAGCACCTGAACGAGGATAGGGTTGTCGAGGTTCAGAGGATTGGTGAAAGCTGCCTTATTCTCTTTTGAAAACAAACTCATAATCTTATTTCTCCTCCTTATTTAGATGTTAAGAATTTTGTGTACTCGCCGAGGCAGTTCTTGAGCATATCGCTCACGCCGTTACATGTGAGTGTAGCACCGGTTACGGCGTCGCACTGTGTAGACGGGTCTGTCTTCTCGTTCTTCTTCACTACAGAGAGAGCCACGCCATCCTTGCCCTCAGCAAAGACGTGCTTGCCCTTGAACTGGTCTTGCCATGCGCGTGAGTCCTTGATTTCGGCACCCAGACCGGCTGTCTCGCCTTCGTGGTTGAAGTAGGCTCCGTAAACGGTCTGCTTGTCGGCGTTGAGCGCGATATAGCCGTTGATGACGCCCCAAAGACCCATACCGTAAACCGGGATGACGTACTTTGTCTCGCCTTCGACGTTGCAAACATAGAGCGCGAGCTTGCCTTCCTTCATCGAAGCACTGTTGCAGAGGAAGCCAGCTTCTGTGCCGCCCTGCTTTCCAGCCTCTACTTCCGCGCCGTTGCGGTCGATAATCTTGTCGGCTGTCACCACCTTATTATATATATCGGTAGCTTCAGCACCGTCGATGTCGCGGATGTTGAGCGCAGCGAGAATCTGCTTCTTCTTGTCGAGAGCCACGTTCTCGTCCTGCTGCGGCTTGAGCGATGAAGACACGAACGCCAGCAAGAATGCCACGATAACGACGATAACTACAGAATATAATATTGTATAAGAATTCGAACTGGTGTTGAATCCTTTCTTCTTTGTTTCTTCCATATTCCGAGAGTGTTATTTGTTGGTTAAACGTTTCATTCGCTTAGAGATGTTCTTCTGCACTACACAGTAGTCGATGAGCGGAGCGAACATATTCATGAAGAGAATGGCGAGCATCATGCCTTCTGGGTAACCAGGGTTCATCACGCGCACGATAACGGCAACGATGCCGATGATTGCGCCGTACCAGTACTGTCCGCACTGTGTGCGAGCCGATGTTACGGGGTCGGTAGCCATGAACACTGCACCGAAGCAGAAACCGCCGAGCACAAGGTGCTCATACCACGCGATAGGAGTCATGCCGAGTGCCTCGAAGACGTATGCTGTGACAGCACCGCCTACGAACACGCTGACCATTGTACGCCAAGAAGCGATGCCTGTCCAGAGCAGGATGACGGCACCGATGGCGATGGCGATGACACTTGTCTCACCTATTGAGCCTGGGATGAAACCAAACACCATGTCGGCAAGACTGGCGTTTGAAGCCACGCCCTGGGCAATCTCGCCGAGCGGAGTTGCGCAAGTGAATGTGTCGGGCAGTGTGTTACCCAAGCCGAAGATTGTGTCGTTAGCCACCCAAACAGCGTCGCCCGACATCTTCGTAGGATAAGAGAAGAAGAGGAACGCACGTGTGATGAGCGCTACGTTGAAGATGTTCATACCTGTTCCGCCGAAGATCTCCTTGCCGATTACTACGGCGAAAGCCACTGCGATGGCGAGTGCCCAGAGCGGACAGCCAACGGGGATGATGAGCGGAATGATGATGCCCGAAACGAGGAAGCCCTCCTGTATCTCCTCGCCTTTCCACTGTGCCCATGCGAACTCGATGCCGAGGCCCACAACGTAGCTGACGATGATTTTCGGGAGCACCTGCAATGCTCCGTAGAGGAACATTGAGAAGAAGGAAGCGTCGGCGAGAGCACCTGCTGCCTTATAGTTCTGAAATCCCACATTGTACATACCGAACAGCAGAGCCGGCAACAAAGCGATGACAACGAAGCTCATGATACGCTTCGAGTCGATGGCGTCGTGGATATTTACGCCGGTCTTCGATGTCTGGTTGGGTACAAACAGGAAAGTCTCGAAGCCGTCGAACAAGCTGCGGAAAGCATGGAGCTTTCCTTCGGGCTCGAAGTTCGGCTTGACGTTATTAAGATATTTTCTCAGAAAATTCATACTTTTCTCTTTGTAATTAAATTAAACTTATGCGTTCTCCTTGCGAAGCATGTCGAGACCCTGGCGCACGATGTGCTGCAGTTCGAGCTTCGATGAGTCAACAAATTCAGCCAGGGCGAAGTCCTCCGGTGCCACCTCGTAGATGCCGAGCTGCTCCATGCGGTCGATGTCGCCTGCGATGATAGCCTTGATGAGATATTCGCCGTAGATGTCCATCGGGAGCACCTTGTCGTACTCGCCGCTCATGATCATGTGGCGCTCGCCGCCCTTCACGCGTGCGTCGAGGCTGTACTCCTTCTTCTTGCCGAAGAGCCAAGAGAAGTAGCTGCGGCTGACGGAGAAGTCGTTGGTGCGCGGAAGTATCCAGCCCAACATCTCGTCTACGTCGTCACCCTCGGGGATGGCTGTAATCTCTGATGTGTGTCCGCCTACGTAGTCGGCTGTGGTGCACTTGCGACCTGTGAGCGGGTTGCCGTTGATGAGGCGTACATGCTCGGTCTTTGCGAGCTTGCCCTCAACGAGTGTAGAGATAGGCTGACCAACGAGTGCTTCGGTGTAAGCCGGAGCTGTGATCTCGCTGCCCGCTACTGCCACGAGGCGGCGCAGGTCTACCTTGCCTGTGTTGAACAGACGGCCGAAGAAGATAACGGCAGTAGGCTCTACGGTCCAAACCACCTCGCCCTTGTTCACCGGGGCGATGTTGTTCACCTGCACGCCCACGTTGCCTGCCGGACAAGCACCGTCGAACACTGTCACCTCTACGTCCTTAGCCTCTGTGAGCGCAGCACTTGTCTGCTGTGCGCCGATGCCGAGATAGGTCTTGGCAATCTTTGCGAGAGCCGACAGACCGGTCTGGAAGTCGCGCTCGTTGCCCTCAAGCTCGTACTCGAAGTCGCCGGCAAGCGGCATATCGCGCAATGCGCTCACGAAGATGGCACGCGGCTTCTGGTCGGGAGTGGTCGACACAGCGTAGGGAAGCTGGTTGATGTAGCCGAACAAGCCGGCATCAAGCAGAGCCTTCACTACGGCGTCGCCGTCGAGCGAAGCCACTTGTTTCTGACCGAAGTCTACATACTGCTGCTCTTTGTCAGCGTCTACAACCACGCGCAACACCTTGCGGCGGTCGCCTCTGACCACTGCCGACACTACTCCACTCACCGGTGAGGCGAACTTCACGTCTGTCTGCTTCTTGTTGACAAACAGCGCGTCGCCGACCTTCACCTTGTCGCCCTCGCGAACGACAACCTTCGGGGTCATGCCTACAAAGTCGTCAGGTACAAGAGCGTACTGAGCACACTTGCCCGAAGAGAACTTCTGCCGTGCAGCCTTTCCCTTAAGGTTAATGTTCAAGCCCTTGCGTAACTTAATTACATTTGCCATAAAATATTTATAGATTATAAGAATATTCCACGTTGCTTTACGCCGCCGATAGATAAAGATTCGACGACGCACGGAAATTTCCCTACAAAATTAACAAAAATAAGCGGATTCTGAAAACAAATGCTCTCTTTTATTTTCGTTCGCAATTAGTTTTTGAACGGCAAGCGTTTAAAAGCCACAAATATGCAATATAGAGTTTGCAAATACAGCAATTTGCGAGGTAAAGTCTATGTCAGAGCGCACTCAGCTTGACTACAAAGAACATAATAAATGCACTTAAGCCATCGTTCACCGTCCGCCACCCAATCGGATTGCGTTCGCCGCCCAATCAGATTGCGTTCGCCGTCCAATCGGATTGCGTCCGCCGCCCAATCAGATTGCGTTCGCCGCCCAATCAGATTGCGTCCGCCGCCCGATCAGATTGCGTTCGGAGCACGATGACACAAAATCAACTTCCAGCAGGGTTTTTCAACGCTTTTATTTGCCATTGTCAATGATTTTACGTAATTTTGCAAACTCTTTAACAACGACAAACTATAGGTTTCGCACGTGTTCAAACGCACTATCAAGATAATAATATGGACCATTACGGGTCTGTATCTCACCATCGTTACGCTTTTGCACATTCCCTTCATACAGAACACTATCGGGGAGTGTGTAGGTGACGCATTGTCTGAGAAGTTGGGCACGAAGGTGAGCATCGGACGCGTTGACCTTGGATTTGTCAACCGCATCATTATCGACGACTCGCAGATGCTCGACCAGCAGAACAAGCAGATGCTCACCGTGTCGCGTATCTCGGTGAAGGTGAACCTGTTGGCACTTGCCAACGGACAGATAGAAATCACCTCCGCCCAGTTCTTCGGACTCAATGCCAACCTCTACAAGGCTACGTCAGAGACGAAACCCAACTTTCAGTTCGTTATAGACTCGCTTGCTTCAAAGGACACCACGAAGCAGCAGACACCCATCAATCTTCAAATCAACTCGCTCATTATCCGCAATAGCTCGGTGCGCTACCGCCTACTCTCAAGCGCATCGGTAGCTAACCGCTTCTCACCCAACGACATCGAGGCGCAGAACATCAGTGCCCACTTCATAGTGAACCGCATCACCAACGACTCACTGAACGTGAAGGTGAAACGCCTCTCGTTGAACGAGCGTTGTGGCTTCACGCTGCGCCGCCTTACGCTCAACGCCATCGTCAGTCGCAGCGGAGCACAGATAGAGAAGTTGCGCCTGGAACTGCCCAATTCGACCATCGATAGTAAGCGCATAGCAGCCTCATACCGCATGAATGGCGATGCACTCGACATGCAGTCGCTACGCTTCGAAGGCGATATAAACGCCACACGAATGACACCAAGCGACATGACTTGCTTCGTGCCACAGTTGCGGGGCTTCGACATGCCATTTGCTTTAAGCATTAGCTTCAACGGCACCGGCAACAGTCTGAATGTAAACCACTTAAACATTGAGAACATCGACCACAGCTTTGTCTTCAATGCTAAAGCTCACGCTCTGCGCAACGCCCAAACGATATGGCACGCGGAGGTGAGCCGTCTCTTCGCTTCGAACGAGACTATTAGCTCTGTCTACAAGACCATTACAAGCAACGAATTGCCCGACATCGTGAACCGCCTCGGCGACGTATCGCTCACCGCAAAAGCCGACGGCACGGATGCCGATGGCTCGCTGAGCACACAGCTCAACTGCGCTACAGGCAGCATAAAACTGACGGCTGCAAAGAAGCAGAAGACTATGCGTGCGCACGTTGAGACACACAAGTTCGAGCTCGGCAAGTTGCTCAACAGCGACAAAGCCGGCATCGTGTCGCTCTCGCTCGATGCACAAGGCAGCTCGAAGGACAACATCGGCGTGAGCGGAAGCATCTACGACATCAGCTTCAACAACTACACCTATCGCAACATCAACCTTAAAGCCGACTACATCAATAAAGCACTGAACGGCTCCGCAACCATCGACGACCCTAATCTGCGTGCCACCGTAGAAGGACTGTTTGAACATCGTAGCCCCACTCCACATCTGCGTGTCACCACCGACGTGCAGACGTTTACACCTGCTGCGCTCAACATCACAACGAAGTGGAACGGTGCACAATTCGCTGGCACAGCCACATGCGACATCAAGGGCAACAATATCAACAATGCAGAGGGACAAATCGACATCGCCGACTTCACGATGCAGAACGCCGACTCGTGCTACGCTATACGCAACATCAACGTCGAGACAGGCTTCAACAACGACAACCACTTCCTCAGCCTGAAGAGCGACTTCGGCACAATCGACCTGAACGGACATTTCAGCTACAGCTCGATAGCAAGGAGCCTGTTGAACCTCGTTGCCGACAAGCTACCTACCATACCAGGACTCAGAAAGAAACCACAAACCGACCACAACGACTTCACTATCAATGCGTCGATACACAACACCGAATGGCTACAACGACTGTTGGGCGTGCCTCTTGAGATACACCGTCCGCTCAGCCTCAGTGGTGAACTCGACGACCGCAATAACAGTATCGACCTGTGGTGCGACGTGCCCTCGTTCACATACGCCGGCACCAACTACCGCGACGCTTACATCAACATCGAGTCGCCCGGCGACACGCTAAAAGCCGATGTACGCATAAAGAAGATCGCGCAGAACGGCAAAGCATTGGCACTGAAGCTACGTGCAGGGGCGTTCGACAACCATCTGAACACCTCCATGGAGTTCCACAACGACGCACGTCGGGCGCTATCGGGCGTGCTGAACACCAGTGCCGTCTTCGCAAAGAACGAAGAGGGCGAATCGACAGCATACATCGACATACTCGAATCGCGCACCACCATCGGCGACACAACATGGCATATACACCCCGCCCGTGTCACCTACTATAAAGACCACCTCAACATCGACGGGTTCCACGTTAGTCATGCCAACCAAGAGATAGGCATCGACGGCACCGCGACACACAGCGTTGACGACGCGCTGACTGTGAAACTGAAGAACGTAGACGTGAACTACGTGCTCGACCTCATCAACTTCCACTCCGTAGAGTTCGACGGCAGGGCTTCGGGCACAGCACAACTGGCTGGCATCTTCGGCAAAGCACCGCTCATCAGCTCCAACCTGCAGGTAGACCGGTTCAAGTTTGAGGGCGGACGCATGGGCACACTCTTTGCCAAAATCGGCTACAACTCGGAGGAAGGACGCATCGAGTTCGACGCCGTGGCTGAAGACGAGGGCGACCGCCGCACCATCATCGACGGCTACGTGTCGCCACGCAACAAGTACATCGACCTCGGAATAAAAGCCGAAGGCACAAGAGCAGAGTTCCTAAGCGGATTCTGCGATAGCTTCATGGACAACATCGATGCCAGCATCAACGGCAAGGTGAACGTGGTGGGCGCGTTCAAAGACATAAACCTCATCGGAAAGGCAAAGGTAGACGGCAGCGTGCGACTCACTGCGCTCAATACCACGTATGCTCTGCGTGGCGACTCGGTGCACTTCCTGCCCGACGAGATACGCTTCTGCAACGACACCATATACGACCGCCACAACAATATAGGCATCGTGACGGGCGGATTGCACCACCACAACTTCTCCAACTGGACATACGACATCAACGTAGAGGCGCAAAATCTGCTCGCATACGACACACATTCGTTCGACGGCGAGAGTTTCTACGGCACTGCGTACACCACCGGCACTTGCCAGATACGCGGAAAGAGCGGCGAGGTGGCTATCGACGTGAACGCCACACCAGAGCGCAACAGCATATTGGTGTACAACGCTGCCGACAACAGTTCGTTATCGTCGCAGGATTATATACAATGGCGAACACACGAGAAGAAGAATTCGACTGAAACAGAGGGTAATAACAATAGTCTTGTAGACATCGGCACGAACATAAAGCTCAACTTCCTCATCAACTGTACGCCCGACGCCACGCTAAAAATCCTTATGGACGAAAAGACGGGCGACTACATAAAACTTAACGGTGAGGGCGTGCTGCGTGCTACGTATTTCAATAAGGGCACCTTCGACCTCTACGGCAACTACTATGTTGACCACGGAACCTATAAACTGACTATACAGAACATCATCAAGAAAGACTTCGAGTTCCTCAGCGGTGGCTCTATAGCGTTCGGAGGCGACCCGTATAACGCCACGCTCGACCTGAGCGCACTCTACGTCGTGAACAGCGTGAGCCTTGCCGACCTGAACATCGGAAACTCGTTCTCGAACAACAACGTGCGAGTGAACTGCCTGATGAACATCACCGGCACACCGGAGAGTCCGAAGGTGTCGTTCAACCTCGACATGCCTACACTGTCGAACGATGCAAAACAAATGGTACATAGTCTGCTCAACGCCGAGGAGGAGACCAACCAACAGGTGCTATACCTGCTCGCCGTAGGTCGCTTCTACGCACAGAACGAAAACAACAACGGAGCATCTACGCAGCAGTTCAGCCAAACATCGCTCGCCATGCAGAGCTTCCTTAGCGGAACAATAAGCCAGCAGATAAACAGTCTGCTCAGCAGCGTCATAAACAACAACAACTGGAACTTCGGTGCAAACATATCAACTGGCACCGACGGATTTTACAACGCTGAGTATGAGGGTATCCTGTCGGGCAAACTGCTCAACAACCGACTGCTCCTCAACGGACAGTTCGGCTATCGCGACAACCCGAACACAACAAATAACTTCATCGGCGACTTCGACATGAAGTACCTGTTATTCCCGAACGGCAACTTGGCTATCAACGTCTACAACAAGACGAACGACCGCTACTTCACACGCAACAGCCTCAACACGCAGGGATTGGGCTTGATTATGAAAACCGACTTCAAGCGTGTATCAGACCTCTTCTTCTGGAAGCGCAGCAAAAAAGCGAAAGAGAAAAACAAATAGGAGGGTATGGCATCTTGCCATACCCACGCAGCCTACTACAACCTAACGACATCTATGAACCGAATTATCTGCATATATATCCTTCTACTTCTTGGCGTGCCGTGCCTTGCACAGCAAACCAAGAAGTATCAACAGCAAGTAGCATACGCATGGCTGCCTCTGCTTGAACAACTCTGCGACTACGACGACATTGAAGAGCGCGACATCGAAGATATGTTCGAGCAGCTTTGCGAACTGGAGGATGCGCCCATCGACCTAAACAAAGCTACGGACGAAGACCTACTACGCCTCTTCTTCCTATCGCCCAAACAACGCGAAGATCTCACCGAATATCTCGACCGCTACCGTCCACTACGCTCGATGGGCGAACTTTCACTCGTCGAATCCGTCGACCCACTACGCAAACAACTGCTCGAAAGCTTTTGCTTCATCAGCGAGGCGAACGAGGAACGCCCATTTCCTACACTGAAACAGATTGCAAAGTACGGCAAGAACGAGCTGGTGGCAGCCACGCAAGTGCCACTATACGACCGCGAAGGCGACCGCAATGGATACCTCGGATACAAGTATAAACATTGGTTCAGATACACATTCAAATATGGCGACTACGTAAAGGTAGGACTAACAGGAGCGCAAGACGCAGGCGAGCCGTTCTTCACCAACTGCAACAAGCTGGGCTACGACCATTATGCCTATTATCTGTTGGTCAGGAAGTTGGGACGATTTAAGGCGGTTGCGCTCGGACAGTACAAGCTAAGGCTCGGTTTAGGACTGGCTATGAACACAGGCTTCACGCTCGGAAAGACGGCAACGACAACCATGTCAATACCCACTAACGCTATCACAGCCAACTCTTCACGCTCAGAGGCTTACTATCTGCAAGGGGCGGCTACAACCATCAGCGTAACAAAACATCTGGATGCCACGGCATTCGTGTCATACCGCAATGTTGACGCCACGCTCAACGACGACGGTACGGTGAAGACACTGCTGCGCACAGGCTACCACCGCACGCAGAGCGAGATAGAAAAACGCCACAACACCTCACAATTCGTCGCTGGAGGCAACATCAATTGGAAAGCCAACGGTTTACGCATCGGTGCCACAGCCTTCAGCACAGCCTTCAACCGCCCACTGAAACCAAACGCAGCACAAGCCTATCAAAGGTATGCGCCTAAAGGTATGAACTTCTTCAACGCAAGCCTGTACTACGCCTACACCCACTATCGCTTCTGCTTCAATGGCGAAACAGCAATGAATGGCGACGCTGCCGTAGCCACTCTCAACACCGTAACATTCCAAGCTACCAACAACCTGCAACTCACTGCTATACAACGCTTCTACTCTTACCGCTACCACTCACTTTTCAGTGCTTCGTTCAGCGACGGCGGACACATACAAAACGAGAACGGAGTGTACGCTGCCATAGCGTGGCATCCAATTGCAAAACTCACCCTGACGGCATACACCGACTATGCTCATCACCCTTGGCCACGTTATGACGTGTCGGCTCCGTCACATTCGTGGGACAACATGCTGCAAACCAGCTTTCAGCCGAATCGCAAATGGACAATCTCAGCACGCTACCGACTGCGCTTACGCCAAAAAGACTACAAAGAAAACGACAAGGCGAAGACCCAATTAGCCGACAAAAATGAGCAGCGAGCACGCCTCACTGTAGGTTATGAGAGTGGCATCTGGAAAACGAAGACGCAGATTGATGCCGCCTACACCATCATCGCCCCTCCACTTTCCACAACAATAACAAGCAAAGGATGGATGGCATTGCAAACCCTCGCCGTATGCTTAGGACGCTTCACATTGGCTGCCAACGCTGCTTACTTCCACACCGACGACTACGACTCACGGCTATATGCCTACGAACGCACCACACTCTACAACTTTTCGTTCCCCTCATTCTTCGGTGAAGGCATACGTGGTGCGTTGTTTTTACGTACCGACATCAGTAAGAACCTCGTACTGATAGGCAAGGCTGGCACTACGAAATACTTCGACCGCAACAGTATATCAAACGCTCTGCAACAGATAAACCAATCGTACAAGACCGACATCGACCTGCAACTAAAGTGGAAATTCTAACCACAGTTGTGGTGTATATTACATAAATCGCATCGAAACACTTGGCACATCGGCTATTTTTCAGTAATTTTGCACACTAAAAAGTTGCACATTGAGAATGATTAAACGATACTTATTATTACTGCTTGTGGCTTGTCTGTCGTTAGGTACTTCGACGGCACAGACAAGCGATTCGCTTATTGTAAACCGCTTGCGCGCAGAGGGCGTGAAGTTCTCGCACAACAACACAGTGACGTTGTTGATGAACGGACAGGAGAAATTCGACGATATGTTCTGCGCTATACGCCAAGCACGCAGCAGCGTACATCTTGAATACTTCAACTTCCGCAACGATTCCATCGCCAACATGCTCTTCGACCTGCTTGCCGAGAAAGCCAAGGAAGGCGTAGAGGTGCGCGCTCTGTTCGATGCCTTCGGCAACAGCTCGAACAACCGCCCGCTGAAGAAGGAACACTTGAAGTCGATACGCAAACGTGGCATCGAGATATACGAGTTCAGCCCACTACGTTTCCCGTGGATTACTCAGGTGTTTCACCGCGACCACCGCAAGATTGTAATCATCGACGGACAGATAGCCTACACCGGAGGCATGAACGTGGCAGACTACTACATCAACGGCACAAAGCAGGTGGGCGAATGGCACGACATGCACTGTCGCATCGACGGCGACGAGGTGAACACGCTACAAGCCATCTTCCTGCGCATCTGGAACAAGACCGCTAAGCAAAACATACATGGCGCAAAGTACTACCGAGGCATACGCGGCGGCTATTACTTTGAAGGACTAAAGCCCGACACCTGCCCCACTGCTGGAAAGAAGATGGTGGGCATCATCAACCGCGAACCACGCACCACAAACCGCATCATACGCACCTTCTACGAAGGAGCCATCAACGATGCAAAGGACAGCATAAAAATCATTAGCCCTTACTTCACACTCATACCGAAGATGAAGAAAGCACTGCGCAAGGCTGCTAAACGTGGCGTGCAGGTAGAAGTAATGATTTCGGAACGCGGCGACATTCCGCTCACACCCGACTGCGTTTTCTACAACGCACACAAGCTGATGAAGCACGGCGTGAAGGTGTGGATATACCGCCCTGGCTTCCACCACACGAAGATCATAATGGTGGACGGCAAGTTCTGCACCGTGGGAAGCGCCAACCTCGACGCACGCAGTCTGCGCTTCGACTACGAAGAGAACGCCGTCATCATCGACCAATGCACCACCCGACAACTCAACGACATGTTTGAACGCGACAAGAAGAAGAGCGTTGTGCTCACGCCCGAGTATTGGAAGACAGAGCGCACAGGCTGGCAGAAGTTCCGCGGATGGTTCGCACATCTGCTCGCACCGTGGTTGTAACGACAAAAGAATAATACACAAATTATATAGAAGTAATGCACCAAAACATGCTATAATGAGAAAAAATAGTTGTAATTTTGCAAAAACAGATTATTAAAAAATCGTAAGAATGTATTACTTCATATATTTCATAATAAAGACATTGTCGTACATCCCCTTCTGGATGCTATATGCCATATCTGACATCATGTATTATCCACTCTACTATGTCATACGGTATCGCAGGAAGATAGTACGCAAGAACCTCACTGAGTCGTTCCCTGAGAAGAGTCTCAGCGAAATAATAACGATAGAGAAGAAGTTCTACCGCTACTTCATGGACATGATTCTTGAGAGCAGTAAGATGGCGTCAATCTCTCCAGCCGAAATACGCAAGCGTATGAAGTTCGTGAACGTGGACAAGACAAACAAGCTGCTTGACGAAGGCAAGTCGCTGGCTTTCTTCATGGGGCACTTCTGCAACTGGGAGTGGATGACCTCCGTAGGTCTGTGGATAAAGGACGATGTAGTATGTGCGCAGGTATATCACAAACTCATCAATGAGACGTTCGACAAAATCATAAAACAAATGCGTGAACGCATGGGCAATATATGCGTAGAGATGCGACAAACGGCACGATTTGTAGCAAGCATGAAAGCCGAGAACAAGGCGTGTATGGTGGCACTCATTGCCGACCAATCACCCAAAAGAAGACAAATAAAACACTACGTGAAGTTCCTAAACCACATGGTTCCGGTGCTGGTGGGTCCCGAGAAGATTGCTAATCACTTCGGGTATATGCCTATTTTCGTAAATGCGAAAAGAGTGAAGCGCGGCTACTACGAGTGCGAGTTCTCACTGCTACACAATGACCCAACCTCACTACCCGATTACAAACTAACAGATTTATATTTTGAACGCTTGGAAGATGAAATCAGAAAGCGACCCGAGTGTTACCTCTGGACACACAATCGTTTCAAATATGCAAAAAACTAATAACAATTACACTACTCATTATTAAATAGACAAATATGGATATTGATTTTGTGGTTACGTGGGTCAATATGGACGACCCTGAATGGCAGAATGAATTCTCGAAATATTCAGGCAACAAGGACAATACGAAGAACGGAGTGTCGAAAGCTCGTTTCAGAGACTACGGCTTTCTGAAGTACTGGTTCCGCGGTGTGGAGAAATTCGCACCCTGGGTCAGAAAGATACACTTCGTTACGAGCGGTCAGAAACCCGAATGGCTCGACGAGAACAACCCAAAGATACACCTCGTAAGCCATAAGGACTTCATACCCGCCGAATTCCTGCCTACATACAACTCGGTGGTGATAGAACGCTACATGTACCGCATACCCGGACTGGCGGAGCACTTCGTCTACTTCAACGACGACTTCTTCATCATCAACAACATTAATCCGGAGCGCTTCTTCCGCAACGGACTGCCTTGCGACATAGCTGTATTCACCTACAACCCGTCGTGGTCGCAGTGGTATGTGCGCATAAAGAACAACATACGACTCATTAACCGTCACTTCGACAAGAAGGAAGTGATGAAACGCTGGCATGACAAATGGTTCCACAAGAGCTATGGCACAAAGGCACACTGGAACTATCTGCTACGTTTCTATAATAAGTTCATCACGCTACGTGTGCCACACAACGCACAACCCTACCTAAAGAGCACCTTCGAAGAGGTGTGGGCAAACGAAGGCGACGAGCTTACAAAGACATCGGTGAACCGCTTCCGAGCCCTCACCGACTACACGCCTGAGCTATTCCGTATATGGCAGATATGCAAGGGCAACTTCGAGCCTTATAATACATACCAAGACACCAAGATGTTCCCACTGATGGTGAAGTCGAAAAAAGCCGTAAAAGCTATCTACGAGCAGTCGTACTCGCTTATCTGCCTGAACGACAACGTACATATACGCCACTACGAGGAAGTAATGGGAAGCCTAAGAGACGCATTCCAGAGCATCCTGCCCGAGAAATCGAGCTTCGAACGTTAAAACCCTACGATTAATCAGAACGATTAGCCAATGAACAAAGTATTAGCAGAGATAATAGCAGGAGTTATTCCGCACAAGATGACACGCAACAGATGGAGAGGTATTCTCAGATATGGCATCTTCAACGCAATCAGATTGAAACGCGAAATCAGCAGGAACCACACCACACCAAAGTTTCAATTGGCTGTATGCGCCATCGCCAAGAACGAAGGACCGTATTTCAAAGAATGGATAGAATGGCACCTGGCGCACGGCGTAGACCAATTCTTCATCTACGACAACGAGAGCACAGACGGCACAAAGGAGATACTCGAGCCATACATACAACAGTGCATTGTCAACTACAAGTCATGGCCAGGCTATCGTATGCAGCTGGCAGCCTACGACGACTGCCTTGAGCAGCACCGCTTCGACGCACGTTGGATAGCATTCATCGACCTCGACGAGTTTATCGTGCCCATACAGGATGCTACGATACCCGACTTTCTGAAGCGGTTTGAGACATTCCCAGCGGTGGAGATAAACTGGCTTGTGTATGGCAGCGGAGGCAATAAAGAGAAGAGCAACGAGGACGTAATGAAACGGTTTCGCTTCCACTCCCTACCCGACCACTACCTTAACCGCCACGTGAAGAGCATCGTGAACCCACGCCGAGTGTTCACAATGATTGGATGTCACGAGGTGGCACGCATCAACGGCAAGGCTGCCGACTCACACGGCAATCCCATAACACGCAACTTCAGAGAGCGTACACCGCAACAGGACGTGATACGCATCAACCACTACGCTGTCAGGTCGCTTGAGGAATTCCGCGAGAAGCAGCTGCGAGGCAGAGCAAGCGGCACCAAGACATCCGTGCCGATGGACTATTTCAACGAGTATGACCTCAACGACATTGAGGAGAAACAATAAACGATACACATTATGACTGAAAACAAGCATAAACAGCAGGTTGTCATCTCGATGACATCGTTCCCTGCAGCCATAAAGTTTGCAGAGCAAGCCGTGCGCTCACTCCTCAACGGCAGTGTGCTGCCCGACAAACTAATACTGTATGTCACGCTGTCGCAATTCGCAGAGGGCGAAATGCCCGAAACGCTGCTTGCACTTGCAAAGCAGAACCCCGTGTTCGAGATACGCAACTACGACCGCGACATACGCTCTTATCGCAAACTGATACCAGCACTGGCTGATTTCCCCGAAGCTATCATCGTAACCGTAGACGACGATGTGTATTATCACAAACACATGCTGAAGGACTTGCTCGACCTGCACGCACAGATACCCGACGCAATACTGGCGCATCGCGCAAAGCGCATCAAGTACGGAATGCCGTACAAGAAATGGAGTAAATATCGCTGGTACCACTTCCTCTTCAAACGCATACACCGCAGTTTCCTAAACATTCAGACCGGCGTAGGCGGTGTGCTCTACCCTCCCCACTCGCTGAAGGCGGACATGATGGACGTGGAACTGTTCACCAAGCTCGCACCCAGCACCGACGACATCTGGTTCTGGGCAGCAGGAGTGGCAAACGGCTTCCCCGTAGTGCCCGTGCCGTTCGGACGCAACAAGCCGCGCGGACTGCATAAGCCTAAAGAGCTCTCGCTGAAAACAACAAACTTCAAGACCGGCACAGACCGCAACGTGAAGGCTTTCAACGCCATCTGCGAACACTTCCCCGAGATTAAACAACTTGTAGAAAAACTGTAAAAAGAATTAGGATTATGGATATAGACTTAGTATATCTTTGGGTCAACGGCAACGATCCGAAATGGATAGCAAAGCGCAATGCCTGCATCGGTAAGCCTACAGATAAACAGGAGAATTGTGCTGGACGCTATGCAGACAGCGGCGAGTTGAAATATAGCCTACGATCTGTAGAGAAATATGCTCCTTGGATTCGTAAGATATTCATCGTAACTGACGATCAGGTACCAGAATGGCTTGACACGAGCAATCCGAAAGTGCGTGTGGTAGACCACAAGGAGATTTTGCCTACAGAGAGTCTGCCATGCTTCAACTCTACGTTGATAGAGCATTACCTTGACAAGATACCAGGTCTCTCTGAGCACTTCCTCTTCTCGAACGATGACATGTACATCAACCGCCCCGTAAGCCCAGCTACCTTCTTTGAGTCCGATGGGTTGCCTATACTATATATGAATCGCAAGCCTTTCCGCAAACTTGCGCTGTTCTTCCGAGATAAAGTGGTAGGCAAACCATTGAGCATGTATCTGAAAATAATAAGAAACGCTGCAGAACTTGTAGAGAAACACTATGGAACGTATTATGGATGCAAACCTCATCATAACATCGACTCGTATTTGAAAAGCACTATAACGTTTACCAACAACAAGTTCGAGAAGGAGTTCAGCCCTATGATTCCGCATCATGTACGCTCTGCCGACGATGTGCAGCGAAGCGTTTATTCATACGTAGCTCTTGCCGAGAAAAAGGGACATTTACGTTACGTATCGCAGTCGCATTCGTTCAGACTACACATAGACAACCACAAACTTTATGAGAAGTTTGAGCGATATAATCCGGTGTTCTTCTGCATGAACGATTCGGAGTTTGCTAACGACGCAGACAGAAAAGCAGCCATAGAGTTCCTCGACCGACAATTCCCGAAGAAGTCGCAGTTTGAGAAATAACAATACACAAATCGCACGAAGATTACATACGTAATACTCGTGCGATTTGTTTTTAATAATCAATCTGTTTTAACTGGTCGTAGTCCTTTTGCCACTGTATAATACAACTCTTTTGCAATGTTCTCCCTCGTTCCTATAGCATCATCAAAGAAACCAGTCTTTGTCAAATCTGTAATGTACTTCACAAGACTATCCGTTTGTGGTCCTTTTCCCATTTTATACAGAACTCTTGAACTACCCGTTAAAATAGCCCATTTTATATTACGACTCCACAAACGCAGACGCTCCGTGTTGCCAGCTTCTTCATATAGCTTCTGTGCATAAGAGAGACCCTTAAGCTGAGACATCAGACGTTCTACCCCTTCCGTAGCTTTCGATATTGATTTATGATTGACGTAATAATAATAAAGCGGAAGATGAGTAATTGTGGCTTTCACTGGTTTTACTAACAACTCCGACCACCAGGGAAGATCTTCAAACTTCAATCCCTTGATAAACTTTATATCCTTTATCAAAGAGCGTTTAAACAGATGGCGCCAAACGTAGCAATGTTTTATCGGATATTTGATATCAGGATGGCGCCAGTCGGAAGCATATTTCAACGCATCGTCAGTAACTACCGATTTTAATAGTTTAAGACTATACCTAAACGGCATACGCCATGGACGGACATTGATAGTGTTCATTTTCAACTTATGCATCAATCGTAGCTGAATGTTTATATATATAACATCCTTATACCAACTCACCATATCCGTACCGTCACGCTCTATTAACTTAACGGCAAGTTCCAAGGTTTGTGGATGGATAAAGTCGTCAGAGTCTACAAACATTACATACTCAGCATCAGCAAGAGCCATACCTTCATTGCGAGCATGAGAGAGTCCACCATTTTCTTGATGAACCACCATAAAGCGAGAGTCTTTTGCTGCATATTCTTCAAGGATAGCAGGGCAACCATCTGTAGAACCATCGTCAACACATATAGCACGCCAATGCTCGTATGTTTGCTTGAGGATACTATTAAGACAACGATGCAAATACGGTTCTACATTATAAACCGGAATAATAATATCTACTCTGTTAGTGTTCATAATTGTTAGTCTGTTATATAATGGCGAAGGTTATAAAACTTTCGCCATTTTCTTGTGCATTATTCAATTAAATTATTCATTAAGCAACTGTTCCAACTCGCTAACCATACGGCCTGCATTGCGCTCCTTCTCAGCCGTCATGTTAGCCGGCGTGAATTCAGCAAGCTTTTTGTTGAGGCGTGCAAGACGGCGTGTGTCGCCCGTCTTCTTGTACTGGTTGCGCAACTGCCAAATCTTCTCGGCATCCTGCAAGCCCTCTACAAGGCGCTCGAAGCGGATGCTGCTGCGCGGACCGGGATAGATGCTGTAGGTGTCGCCGGCAGCCCATGTACGGAAGCGCGAATCGCGCAGTGGGTCGCGAGTCCAGCTGTTTACCGACCAGCGCAGATAACCGTCGTAGTCGCCTGCTACGGCATGTATGCCAATCCATGCAGCATCGGCAGGGTTAGAGAACGAGAATGTGCCGGGGAACGGCTCCGCGCAGCAAGTGTAATAGGTGCTGATTTGTCCCTTCGCACGGCGCTCCTTCAGAACGTTCTCCGGGAAGCGTGCACCGTAAGGTATGCAAAGATAGTAGAGATCTGCCTGTATCTCGTCGTGATAGTTGCCCGCAAGCGTAATCTTGAAGTCGGGATCGGCTTCCTTTATCACCTTTATAGCCGCCTGCATAGCCTCCATCGAGCGCTCGTCCATAGAGATGGCGGTCTTCTCGAACCAGCCTTTCTGCTTCAGATGGCGGGCGAAATCGCGCAAGAAACTACCCCAGTACTCGGCGTATGCCTCGTCGCCGGGCTCTGCTTTGATGAACTGTATGCGGTTGGTAGCCTCGTCATAGTAGTCGAAGCTCAGCTCCCAGGGTATCATGGTGTAGCAGGAGATGAGTCCCTTTACACCTATTTCGTTCATCATAAAGTCGACCCAGCGGTCGAACACCGCATAGTCGTACTTCCATGAACCGTCCAAACGCTTGATGCGTGTCACCATACTGTCGAAGTGATCCTCAGTTTGTCCGTTCCACGGCTTGTGCATAATGCTGGCTGTTATGGACGAGAGTCCGGCATCAGCCACCATTTTCATTATCGGACGCATAGCGTCGAAGTGCTCCTTGCTCCACAACGGCACCTTATAGTAGCGTGCTACGGCATACGGGTTCTGCCACAGGTCGAGGTTCAAGTGCCACTCGCGCGGACTGGGCAGTATGCGGTTAACGACCTGCAGGCTTAGATTGAGCACCTTGTCGTCCATACCACCACCACGCACGGTGATTGTACCAGTGTATGTGCCGGGCTTAGCGTCCTCCGGCACCCATACGTTCACCCACAGAGGCTGCGCTGTCTTGCGCTGCACGGGCAGCCACTTGTTGATGTCGAGCGCGTCGGCAACGATAGACGAATCCCACTCTGCCTTGTTCTCGCGGCAGCCGCAGCCACCCTTACCGTCCTTATTCAGCTCGTCAGTCATCACGTAGCGCACGAAATGGGAGCGCACCTTCGAGGCAAGAATAACATTTGCACCCGAACGCAGGTCGCTCACGAGCATCTCCACATCGTTCAGATCAGTATTCGTCCAGAGTACAGCCTGTGCGTTGACGCGCTCGCCACGCCACGCCTTAAGTGTACAAGTATTGCTGAGTTTCGCAAGCTGTGGCACATGATGCTTGCCGTAGCGCACGTCAGTTGATGCCCAACTGAGCATTACGGGCGACTTCATCGCAGCCCACTTGGCATCCGCATCGTGCGGTTTGGTATCCGTCAGCTCCTCGTATTGACCCAACGGGAACTCCTCTGCCTGCATATTGCGCTGCGCAGAAGCGGTAAGCGCACAGAAGAGCAGGCCCGAAGAAAGCAGATAATGTCTTACGTTCATTGTTATTGTTTTGAGATTCGTTATTTATTCTGAATAGTTTTCACTTTAACTGTGTTGGTGTAGTTGAGACAACTACACCAACTAAAGCAATGTGCAAATATACGGAAAATAAATGGCATTAAGGCACTCAGCCGCCTAAAAAACAGAAAGGAGAAGCCACAAACATGACTTCTCCTTTCTGTTTTATAGTATTTGCTGGAGTTTGCGCCGTTAGTTGTTGACACTACCACCAACGATATCAAGCAGCTCGCTTGTGATGGCTTGCTGACGACTCTTGTTGTATTGCAAATTGAGCTCGCGCAAAATCTCGTCGGCATTGTCCGTAGCGGTCTGCATGGCAACCATACGTGCGGCGTGTTCGCTGGCGATGCTGTCAAGCAGTGCCGTGTACACCATTAGGTGCAAGTACTTCGGGATGAGCTTCGTGAGCACGGTGTTCATATCCGGCTCCACGAGGAAGTTGTCGTTGAGCGGCACAGCTTCCTTCTCCTCACGCTTCTTCTCCTCTTCCTTGCGCTTGATGTACTCCTGCGCCTTCTTTGTAATGACGTTAGAAGTAAGGTCGCGCTCGTGATCGCGCTTCAGCTCCTCCTCGATATCAATCGGCAGGAACGGCTTGCGTGTGAGAATCTGCGAACCAGCACTCTTGAAGTGGTGGTAGATCATCTCTACGCGGTCGTACTCGCCACTGATAAACTTCTCGCCCAGCTCGCGCGCTATGGTGATGCAGTCGTTGGCGTTAGGCTTCTCGGCAAGCGCAGTGAAGTCGCCCGCCACGTTAAGTCCCATCTTTACCGCCTTCTCAGCCACCTTGCGGCCAATCGGGTAGACAACAATGTTCTCCTTGCCCAATTCGGCATACTCGTCTACAACGTGCTGCAGGAGGCGTATAACGTTGGCGTTGAAGCCTCCACACAGGCTGCTGTTAGACGCATATACCACCAATGCCACGCGCTTCACCGGTCTCACCTCGTTGAGCACCGTGCGTGCATCGGTTTCCGATGCAAGGAATGTCTTGAGGATATGTTCCATGAGTGTCTCGTAAGGAAGCATATTCTCAATCATAGTCTGCGCATGATGCAGCTTCGAGGAAGCCACCATCTTCATCGCACTCGTAATCTTACGGGTGCTGTTGACAGATGATATTCGGTTTTTAATCTCTTTGAGCGACGGCATAAGCAATTAGTTTTTATACTGACCAGCGATGTCTGCCATTGTCTGTTCGATGACAGCGGTGAGTTGATCGTCAAGCTTACCACTTCCGAGTGCTTCGATAACGTCCTGATGAACAGAGCGCATCTTCTCAAGGAAGGCATCCTGACACTCACGCACCTTCTCTACTGGCACAGCGTGCATCAATCCGTGCGTACCGCAATAGATGATAGCCACCTGCTCGCCTACAGGCATCGGTGAATACTGAGGCTGTATGAGGAGCTGGTTGTTCTTACGTCCGCGGTCGATAGTCATGGCTGTCACGGCATCCATATCGCTTGAGAACTTAGAGAACGCCTCAAGCTCACGATACTGAGCCATATCGATTTTCAGCGTACCAGCCACCTTCTTCATACTCTTGATCTGAGCCGAACCACCTACACGTGATACGGAGATACCTACGTTAACGGCAGGACGGAAGCCCTGGTTGAAGAGGTCGCTCTCAAGATAGATCTGACCATCGGTGATAGAGATAACGTTGGTCGGGATGTAAGCCGACACGTCACCAGCCTGAGTCTCGATGATAGGAAGCGCGGTGAGCGAACCACCACCCTTCACGTGTCCCTTCATACACTCCGGCAGGTCGTTCATCTGCTCTGCCACCTCCTGCTGGTCGTTGATGCGTGCAGCACGCTCCAACAGACGGCTGTGCAGGTAGAACACGTCGCCCGGGTAAGCCTCACGTCCAGAAGGACGGCGCAGGATGAGCGACACCTCACGGTAGGCCACAGCCTGCTTCGAGAGGTCGTCGTACACTACGAGAGCCGAGTAGCCACGGTCGCGGAAGTACTCGCCGATAGCCGCACCGGCGAACGGTGCGTAGTACTGCATGGCAGCCGGGTCGGCAGCCGTAGCCGCAACAACGATGGTATAAGGCATAGCGCCATGCTGCTTCAAGTTCTCAACAAGAGCCGCAACGGTAGATGCCTTCTGTCCGATTGCCACATATATACAATATACGGGCTTACCAGCCTCGTAGAAACTCTTCTGGTTGATGATGGTATCGACAGCAATGGCTGTCTTACCGGTCTGACGGTCGCCGATGATAAGCTCGCGCTGACCGCGTCCGATAGGAATCATCGAGTCGACCGACTTCAAACCTGTCTGCAGCGGTTCTTTCACCGGCTGGCGATAGATCACACCAGGTGCCTTACGATCGAGCGGCATCTCAAAAGAGTCGGTAAGGTCGATTTCGCCCTTGCCATCAATGGCCTGACCAAGAGGATTGATGACACGACCGAGCATATTGTCGTTCACGTTGATTGACGCAATACGCTTTGTACGCTTCACAACCATGCCCTCCTTGATGCCGTCGGTAGAACCGAGGAGCACACAACCAACGTTGTCCTCCTCCAAGTTCATCACGATAGCCATTGTGCCATTCTCGAATTCGAGAAGCTCGTTGGCTTCAGCGTTGCGCAAGCCATAGATACGCGCTACGCCGTCGCTCACTTCGAGCACAGTGCCCACCTCGTCGAACTTATTGCCATTGTTAAGGCCTTTAAGCTGCTCAAGGAGCACCTGTGACACTTCGCTTGGTTTAATTTTATCTGACATAGAAATTAATCTTTATTTAATTAAGCTGCGACAATATGGTGTTGAGCTGCGACTTCACGCTTGCGTCCATGCGATAGGTGTCATACTCGAGTACGAAACCGCCGATGAGCTCAGGCTTCACGTCGGTCTTGAACTCAACGGTGCCATTTGTCTTACTTTCTACCAACCGACGCAACTTCGCCTCTGTCTGCGAGTCGAGAGTTGTGGCGGTAGTTAACTTAGCACTAATTAGATTGTTATGCTTTCTGTACAACGTAATAAACGAGTTAGCTATAAATTGCATGATACGCTCACGTCCCTCCTTCAGTACGAGTCCGAAGAACGTACGTGTGAGTTCGCATGAAGCGCCGCTTGCCGCAGCTATCAGCAAGTCTTCCTTCTGCTGTCTCGACAGCATCGGATTGTCTATGGTAGCCTTGAGCTGCGGCACCTTGGCATAGCTTTCCAACACCGTGAGCATATCGCTATACACGCGGTCTGAAACACTCGCCTCAATGCCAGCCTTAAGCAAGGCTCGGGCATATCTTACCGATATTAATCCTAAATCCATAGCCTACACTTATTTATTATTTAATGTAACCTCGTCAAGCATCTGATTAATATAATCCATCTGTGCTGCATCAGTGCCGAGCTTCTTTCTGAGAATCTTCTCCGATACCTCGACACTCAATATGGCTACTTGCTCGCGGAGCTCGCTGATAGCAGCTTGCTTCTGCGCCTCGATTTCGGCTTTCGCCTCGCTGAGGATGCGTGCACTCTCCTCTCGCGCCTTCTCCTGAGCTTTCTCCACAATAGCATCACGAGTGGTAGCAGCCTCTTTCAGTATAGAGGCTTGCTTCTCTCGTGCTTCCTGAAGTATAGCCTCACTCTCCTGCTTGATGTTCTCGAGTTGCGAAGCGGCCTGTTCTGCCTTCTTCAAGCTCTCGTTGATGTACTGGCTGCGCTTGTCCACCATTACAATAATGGCAGGGAAACCCCAACGTGCCAATACGAAGAACACCACGAGGAATGCCAACAGCATCCAGATGAGGAGTCCGGGATCAGGAGTTAATATTGATGGTAATGTATCAAAATTCATTTGCTATAATTTACACGATGACCTGTTCCTACTTGATAAGGAAGGCGCAAGCTACGATGGCAAACAGAGCACAACCCTCTACGAAAGCAGAGGTAAGAATCATGTTTGTCTGGATTTTGCCAGTAGCCTCTGGCTGACGAGCGATAGCATCCATTGCGCTGCTACCAATCTTACCAATACCCAAACCTGCGCCGATTGTTGCAATACCTGCTCCGAGACCGCAGCCCAGCTGTGCCAGACCTTCAGCAGCCAAAAGTGATGAAATAATCATAGTTCTTTAGTTTTTTAAATTATTATTTTTTTACTGTTAATATTTATTCTCTTAAAGCTTTTAAGCCTCTGCCTCCTCGTCCTTCTGAGCCAGTCCGATGAAGACTGCGCTCAGCAGCGTGAAGACATAAGCCTGAATGAATGCTACCAGCACCTCAAGCATATTCATGAACAGCATCATGATGATGCTCACGGTGTTCAGTCCGATGCCATAACCTACGCCCATAGACCATCCGAGGAAGATGACGCAAGTGAAGCTAAGGATAATGGCGTGTCCTGCCATCATGTTGGCAAATAGACGCACCATGAGAGCGAACGGCTTTGTGAACACGCCGAAGAACTCTATCACAGGCATCAATGGCACCGGAGCCTTCAGAAACACCGGTACGTGCGGCCAGAAGATATCCTTCCAGTACTCCTTATTGCCGAACAGGTTGATAGCAATCATCGTACACATAGCGAGGAAGAACGTGATGTTGATGTTACCGGTCACGTTAGCTCCACCTGGGAATATCGGGAGAAGTCCCAACAAGTTGGTTGTGAAGATGAAGAAGAACACTGTGAGCAAGTATGGAGCGAACGGTTTGAAGCGTTTCTCGCCGATTGCAGCCTTGATTACATCGTCGTAGATGGTCATAACGAACATCTCCATCAAACCGACAAATCCTCTCGGAGCCTCGCTCTTCTCGTCTCTGTTCTTATACCAACGGGCGCAATAGAGGAAGACAGCAATGAGCACGAACACAACAATCCATATCTGTGCTACGGTCTTTGTTATGCTCAGGTCGAGCGGTCTTACGCTTGTGCCGTCGGGCATCTTCTCGTAGATCTTGCCATGATGCGCAGCGTCAAAGAAGTAGTTGGTGGGCAGACTCTCCGCAGTACACAGCGTCCAGTCGCCTGTAGCCGAACTGCGTACGATTATAGGCAATGGTATACTTAGACTCTTTCCTTCATACGAAGCGATATGCCACTCGTATGAGTCGGAAAGGTGCTCAAGAACCATCTCCGGTATGTCGATCTGTCCCTCTTTCTGATGCGAGGCGTTAGCCGCGAGCGGCATGAGCATCACCACCAAGAGTACGATTAATGACCTTATCTGTTTCATTATTTTATTTGTTTTCATTGTCACACGATGTGTGAGAATTTGATATGCGCGCGAAGAACACCGAGTGGTGTATCATTATGGCGAAATAGTAGCCGATGAACACCAGGCAGTACTCCATCATCGCGTCACGACCTACCACGAAGTAGCACACAACTAAGGTTGCCAATGCCAACAACATACGAAAGCCCGACACTGCGGTGTAGAATGTGGGCAAGCCGTCGTCGCCTGCCTGTCGCACCTTGCCCCATACGAGAGCGTCTACTGACTCCACCACCACTGCGAACGACAATGCTACAACGGTAGGCACTGTAAGGTTGCCTACGTTTGTCAACAATGAGAGCAGTATGGGTATCAGCGTGACAGCTGTTAGGAGGCAAAGTGACTGCAGGATGTATCGGCGACTGATGCCTTTGATTTCTTCTTTCAACATGTCATTGTACGTTTCGTCAGAG
Source organism: Prevotella sp. (assembly GCA_052272805.1). Classification (GTDB taxonomy): domain Bacteria; phylum Bacteroidota; class Bacteroidia; order Bacteroidales; family Bacteroidaceae; genus Prevotella. The sequence goes on from DAVZJL010000004.1 coordinate 50,908, forward strand.
TTCAACACAGATGTTCACGTTGTTCTTCTGCACTTCGACGAAACCGCCGTTAACCATCTGTTCGTGTCTGCCTTCAGAGTCTTGATAGACCAGTCTTCCCTTTTCGAGTGTGGAGATGATAGGCGCGTGGTTGACGAGGATTTCGAACTCGCCGCTTGTGCCGGGAACGACAACGCGCTCCACTGCTCCGTCAAATACCACCTTTTCGGGGGAAACGATTTTCAAATTCAAACTCATAGATACAAAACATTAATGATGATGTTAACCCTTGGCTGCCTCAAGCAGTCGCTTACCCTTAGCAATAGCGTCCTCGATGGTTCCGACGTTGAGGAATGCCTGCTCCGGCAGGTTGTCTACCTCTCCGTCGAGAATCATGTTGAAGCCCTTGATGGTGTCCTCGATAGAAACCATCACGCCCGGTATGCCGGTGAACTGCTCGGCTACGGCGAACGGCTGTGAGAGGAAGCGCTGAACGCGACGTGCGCGGTTCACGGTGAGTTTGTCCTCGTCAGAGAGTTCGTCCATACCAAGGATGGCGATGATGTCCTGCAACTCCTTGTAGCGCTGCAAAATCTGCTTCACGCGCTGTGCACACTCGTAGTGAGCTTTGCCCACGATGAGTGGGTCGAGGATACGCGATGTAGAGCCCAGCGGGTCGACAGCCGGATAGATACCAAGCTCGGTAATCTTACGCGAGAGCTCGGTTGTAGCATCGAGGTGTGTAAATGTTGTGGCTGGAGCAGGGTCGGTCAAGTCGTCGGCTGGCACATACACCGCCTGTACTGATGTGATAGAACCCTTCTTTGTAGAAGTGATGCGCTCCTGCATCTTACCCATCTCGCTGGCAAGTGTAGGCTGATAACCCACAGCTGACGGCATACGGCCGAGCAGAGCCGACACCTCAGAACCTGCCTGTGTAAAGCGGAAGATGTTGTCGATGAAGAACATGATGTCGGCTGCTTCGCCGTCCTTGCCTCCATGGTCGCGGAACTCCTCTGCCACGGTAAGTCCTGAGAGCGCAACAGAAGCACGTGCTCCTGGCGGCTCGTTCATCTGTCCGTAGACAAGTGTCGCCTGACTCTTCTTGAGTTCCTCTGGGTCGACGAGCGAGAGGTCCCATTTGCCCTCCTCCATCGCCTTTCTGAACTTCTCGCCGTAGCGTATTACGCCCGACTCAAGCATATCGCGGATAAGGTCGTTGCCCTCACGCGTACGCTCGCCTACGCCGGCGAACACCGAGTAGCCGTTGTGTCCCTTGGCGATGTTGTTGATAAGCTCCATGATGAGCACGGTCTTGCCTACGCCGGCACCGCCGAACAGACCAATCTTACCACCCTTCATGTAAGGCTCGAGGAGGTCGATGACCTTGATACCCGTAGCGAGCATCTCCTTGTGTGTAGACAGGTCTTCGAACTTAGGAGCCTCGCGGTGGATAGGATAAGCACCCTCCATATCGAGCTTGCTCATACCATCAATAGGCTGACCGATTACGTTCATCATACGGCCCTTGATTTGTTCACCTGCCGGCATAAGGATAGCGTTGCCTGTAGGCACCACTTCCAAACCGCGTTGCAAACCGTCGGTGTTGTCCATTGCTACGCAACGAACCGTATCCTCACCGATGTGCTGCTGAACCTCAATGATAAGCTCCTGTCCGTTAGGACGCTTGAGCTTCAGCGCTTCGTGTATTTTAGGCAGTACCTCTTCTGCGTTCTTACCAGCCGTATCGAAGTAAACGTCGATAACCGGACCGATAATCTGCGAGATGTGCCCATTGAGTTGTGACATACTATATTTATTTTAAATTTTTAATTCCGCTGCAAATATAACAACTATATCGCTATAGAAAAAACTATTTAATATTTATTGTACTTTCTTGCACCAAATCAACCAATACCGTGGTGGGTTTTTACCACTATTGTTAGATGCTGAGTTCGTCGAGCACCTGGATGAGCTTGCGGTCGAACGGCTTGTCGCTGCGGATAGCCTCGCTCAGTGGCACGTAGACAATCTCGTTGTTGCGCACGCCAATCATCACGTTGCGTTGTCCCTGCATGATTGCTTCGATGGCGCCTACGCCAGTGCGCGATGCGAGGATGCGGTCGTGGGCTGAGGGGCGTCCGCCGCGCTGCAGGTGTCCGAGGATAGACACGCGCACGTCGTACTGCGGGAACTCGTTGCGCACGCGCTCTGCGTAGTACATAGCGCCGCACTTCGGGCTTTCAGACACGATGACGATGCAGCTCTTCTTCGACTTGCGTATGCCGCGCTCCATGAAGCGTGCCAACTGGTCGACATCGGTAGAGTCCTCGGGGATGATTGCTGCCTCCGCTCCGCTGGCGATAGCCGAGTTCTGTGCGAGGAAGCCAGCGTCGCGACCCATCACTTCGATGAAGAAGATGCGCTCGTGGCTCTGCGCCGTGTCGCGGATGCGGTCCACGCACTCCACGATGGTGTTCATTGTTGTGTCGTAGCCGATTGTCGAATCGGTGCCGTAAAGGTCGTTGTCGATTGTTCCGGGCAGACCGATGCAGCACACATCGTACTTCTTGGCGAACTCCATTGCGCCTGTGAGCGAGCCGTTACCGCCGATTACGACGAGTGCATCAATGCCGTGAGCCTGCATCTGCTGATAGGCTTTATCCTTGCCTTCGTCGGTCATAAACTCTTTTGAGCGTGCGGTTTTCAGAATTGTACCGCCCGACATGATGATGCCGCTCACGTTCTCTGTAGTGAAGTCTTCTATCTCACCATTGATCAGTCCGTCGTATCCTCGATAGATACCTTTTATATTATATCCGTTACAAATACCTGCACGTGTCACCGCTCTGATAGCGGCGTTCATTCCCGGTGCATCGCCACCTGAGGTGAGCACACCGATTGTCTTTATTCTTGCCATTGTTATTAAATTTTTATATTGGTTTGGTTTTTTTTCACCTTATTATATATATATATCGAGCTCTCCCCACCTTACATCAGCATGATGTACATAGCGACGAGTCCTACAGTGGCAGCTGCGAATGCCACCAAGCCTACATTTCTGAAGTACCATCCGAGTGGTATGCGCTCCATCTTCATCAGCGCCAATCCGGTGATGCTTCCGATACACAGGATATTGCCGCCTACCGCCGAGGCGTATGCCATCATCTTCCAGAACGCACCGTTCTGCGCATACACTGTCGCCTGCACGCTGTCAGCCACATCGCGCAGCGACACCATCGCCATGAGCGACATAAAGTTGTCGAGCACGCTGCTGAGCATCTGTGTGAAAAATCCGAGCACGAGCAGATTGCTCATGTATCGGTCAACTAACTGCGCCATGTACGCAGCCACACCGGTCTCTCTCACGAAACCTACGATGAGCATTATGCCGAGCACGAAGAGCATCATCTGTATCACGCCGTACTGCAACACGCGCGGCACACGACGTTGTATCATCTCGTCGGTGTTCATCAGCTTGCGGTTCACAATCTCGTTCACTATCCACAGAACGCAGAGCACGCAGAGTGCTCCGAGGAACGGACTGAGCTTCGTAATGCTATGGAACGTGGGGATGAACCATAGTCCGCCGATGCCCACGAAGAGCATCACGACGCGCTGCCATACGTTCAGACGTGTATCGTCGCCACGATACGGGAGCACTATCCATTGTGTCTCGATGCGTGTAGGTAGCTGTCTGCCTATCCAGAAGATGGGTACGAACCACGCTATGAGACAGGGCAGAGCCATCGAAGCCGAGAAGTTGGAGGCGGTGACGGCACCCATATTCCACAGAACGATGCCCGAAGGGTCGCCGATAACGGTGAGCGCACCGCCACAGTTGGCGGATATCACTATAGCACAACCGAGCAGCACACGCTGCCGCTGCCGTATCACGACATCGTGCATAATGGTGAGCATCATAACGGTTGTGGTGAGGTTGTCGAGGTTGGCTGATATGAGGAACGTCACAACGGAGAGTGTCCACAGCATACGCTGACTGCTACGTGTGCGCAGCAGCTGTGAAATAAAGTCGAAGCATCCGTTGTTCTGCAATATCTCTACGATAACCATCGTAGCAAGCAAAAAGAGCACTATCTCTGAAGCCTTGCCTACATACTTGAGGAACACGTTGTAGGCTATGAACTGCTTCACATCTGCCGACGACGACTCGGCTCCACCGAGGAACGTAGCATAGTCGACAGCGTGCTGCCCCATCACAAAGTCGGCACCGAAACAGACATAGAGTATCCAGCCAAGTGTACCTACAAAGATGGCAACCGCAGCTTTGTTGATATTGGTGTACTTCTCTGTAGCAATCAGAAGAGAACCAATAATTAATACCGTAACGATTAATAGTATCATAATGTAGTCTTCCTACAAAGGTTTTAGTGATTGCAAAGGTACAAAAATCTTTGGATTATACAAGATTTCATTCTTTTTTTATCTAAAAAGCAGTAACTTTGTAGCATTAACATCAATTTTAAAACACACATTATATGGCATACTGGTTTGTTTTCTGTCGTGGAGACGTGCTTCTGGAACGACGCACCGACGGCACTCACACCATTCCGAGTGGCGAGCAGCCTCCCATCGGCGTGACATCAGACACTCACATCCTTAACGTTTCGCCTATGGACGACGGCACCCCGGTGAAGGCTTTCGCCATCGACGAGGCGCCCGACGACGTGCGCTACGAGATGTGCGGACTGCGCCAATCGTTCTACAAACTCTCGCTGCCGCTCTATCTAAAGGCAGGCAAGGCGCAGGAGCTACTCTACTGGGACCGCAACACTCGTTTCTGTGGCGTATGCGGTGCGCCGATGGAGATGGACACCGATATATCGAAGCGATGCCCCAACTGCGGCAAGACAGTGTGGCCGCAGCTCGCCACGGCTATCATCGTGCTCATAAACCGCGGCGATGACCTGCTGCTGGTGCACGCGCGCAACTTCAAGACCGATTTCTACGGCTGCATAGCCGGATTCGTAGAGACGGGCGAGTCGCTCGAAGAGGCGGTAAAACGTGAGGTGATGGAGGAAACGCAGCTCACTATAAAGAACCTGCGCTACTTCAAGTCGCAGCCCTGGCCCTACCCTTGCGGACTGATGGTGGGCTTCTTCGCCGAATACGAGAGCGGCGAGCTGAAGCTACAGGACGAGGAACTCTCGCGCGGCGGATGGTTCAACAAGCACTCGCTGCCTACGATACCCGAGAAACTGAGTCTGGCACGTATGCTTATCGACGATTGGCTGGAGCGAAACAAATAGAGCACTACTGCAAGCGAGTATGTCAAAACTACAGAATTGCGACGAAAGGCTAACTGTAGGAGGCTACGGCATTCCTGCCGTAGCCATTAATCGCTACAACTATTGGCTATGGCTACGGCTATTGGTTATGGCTACGGCAAGAATGCCGTAGCCTCCTACGGTTAAAAAGCTCACGCAAACTCGTCGGACGGCGAACGCAATCTGATTGGGCGGCGAACGCAACCCAATCGGGCGGCGAACGCAACCCAATTGGGCGGCGGACGCAATCTGATCGGGCGGCGGACGCAATCCAATCGGGCGGCGAACGCAATCTGATTGGACGGCGGACGCAATCCGATGACAAAAGTAGAGCTGCGACATCAGAAAAGACACACCGAAAGACTGGCATCGGTTAAATTTTTGACTAACAAAACACGAATAAAGAAATGAAACAGATAGGTTGGGGATTTATAGGTTGCGGAGAAGTGACCGAGAAGAAGTCGGGACCGGCATTTAACGAGGTGCCCGGCTCGAAGGTTGTGGCGGTGATGAGCCGCAACGAAGCTAAAGCGAAGTCGTACGCCAAGCGACACGACATAAAGCGATGGTACACCGACCCACAACAACTCATCGACGACCCGGAGGTGACAGCGGTATATATCGCTACGCCACCGTCGAGCCATGCCACCTTCGCCATCATGGCGATGAAGGCGGGCAAGCCTGTGTACATCGAGAAACCGTTGGCAGCGAGCTACGAGGACTGCGCGCGCATCAACCGTATCAGCGAGATAACGGGCGTGCCGTGCTTCGTGGCTTACTACCGTCGCTACCTGCCCTACTTCCAGAAGGTGAAGCAGATCATAGACTCGGGCGAGATTGGCACGGTGACGAACGTGCAGATACGCTTCTCGGTGCCACCACGCGACCTCGACTACAGCGACTCGCACAACCTGCCGTGGCGTCTGCAACCCGACATAGCTGGCGCAGGCTACTTCTACGACCTTGCACCACATCAGCTCGACTTGCTGCAGGAGATATTCGGCATCATCACACGTGCTCATGGCTACTGCTCTAATCGTGCGCATCTGTACAAGGCGGAGGACACGATAAGTGCGTGCTTCTATTTCGAGAACGGACTGCCGGGCAGCGGTTCATGGTGCTTCGTGGGTCACAAGAGCGCAAAGGAGGACTGCATAGAGGTGATTGGAGAGAAGGGAATGCTCTCGTTCTCGGTGTACAACTACGACCCTATACAGCTCGTGACGAGCAAGGGGAAAACGAGCATCGTGGTACCCAATCCGCCATACGTGCAACTGCCTATCATCAAAGCCGTTATAGAGCATCTACAGGGCACAGGCATCTGCACCTGTACGAGCGTGAGTGCTACGCCCGTAAACTGGGTAATGGACCGCATCTTGGGCAAACTGTAATACTTAAACTACAACATCCATAGATACATAATGAGACTATACGCCGTCATACTCTGCCTTGCTATACACGCAAGCATACAGACCTCAGCACAGACACCTGCCGACAGCTGCGGCATGGTGGCTTCGACTGACTCTGCCGCTACGTACGTAGTAGACAACACGTTGGCGACAGACTCAATCACAACGCCTGCACCGCAAAAGAAAACACCGTTTTTCAAGAAGGTGAGGAACGCATTAGTTTGTCTATTCGAGAAGTTCTCCGAAGTGGACACCACCTATATTGAGCCACAGAAATACAACTATGCGGCAATGGTACAGAACACCAACACCTACGAACGCTATCGTATAACAAGCTCGCAGGGCAACGACTTCACATTTGCCCCCGAACCGAAGGTAAAGTTCGGGCCTTACTTCGGTTGGCGTTGGTTGTTCCTCGGCTACACCGTAGACTTCAACGAATTGGGTAAAAAGAGTAGAAGCACGGAGTTCGACTTGAGCCTGTACACTGGCATGTTTGGCATCGACCTGTTCTACCGCAAAACAGGAAGCAACTACAAGATTTCGTACGCAAGTTTCGACTCTAACAACTCTATCAACACGCACCCACTTAAGAACATCGATTTCGACGGCATCAACGTAGGCATCAAGGGCTTCAACCTTTACTACATCTTCAACCATCGACGCTTTTCCTACCCTGCCGCATTCAGTCAGAGCACCATACAACGCCGCTCAAGCGGTTCGTGGCTCTGCGGATTGGGCTATACAAAGCACTCGCTGAAAATCGACTGGGACAAACTATATACCACCGTTGCCAACCGCTTGGGCGAGGACGTGGCGGAACGATACATGGACAGCAACCTGAAGATGAAGGAGATAAAATACACCGACCTTTCCGTGTCGTGCGGATACGCTTACAACTGGGCGTTCGCTCACAACTGGCTGGCGGCGGCTTCACTGTCGATGGCGTTAGGCTACAAGAACGCTACTGGCAATGAAAACAGCGACGTGCTCTCATTCCACGACTTCAGCATGGACAACTTCAACATCGACGGCGTGGGACGCTTCGGCATCGTGTGGAACAACATGAAATGGTTCGCCGGCATGAGCGCCATAGTACACTCGTACAACTACAAGAAGCCACGATTTTCAACGAATAGTATGTTCGGAAGTCTGAACATATACTTCGGATTTAACTTCAATAGAAAAAAGTAACATTATACATTAAACACAAACAGCATGAAATCAATCGTATTCACAATAATAGTCTCAGCAATGCTAACCACGCAGTGCTATGCTGCGACGAACGACAGCGCACTCGTGATGCAACACATCGCAAAGGCACAAAAATACCGCACATCAATAGCGCAGGGCATCGCCGCCGACCGACAGCGACAACTGCTTTTGCTGCACATTGCACGCGGTTTTAAGGGCATACCATACGTGGCAAAGACGCTGGAGAACGACCACAAGGAGAGTCTTGTAGTCAATCTGCGCCAACTCGACTGCACCACATACGTAGAAAACGTGCTCGCCGTGTACGAGTGCGTAAAGAACAACCGCACCTCCTACGCCGACTATCTCTACTTCCTGCGTATGATACGCTACGTTGGTGGCACAATCTCCTACCCTACGCGTCAGCATTACTTCACAGAGTGGATAGAGGAGAACACTAAGAAGGGCTTCGTGTGGGAAGTGAATACCCCGAACCCACCATTCAACACCCGACAAACGCTCCGCATCAACTTCATGAGTACACATACGGAGGCGTACCCGATGCTGAAGAACAACCCCGAAATGGTGAAACCGATAGCCCGGATGGAGCAACGCCTGTCGGGCAAGACATATATGTACATACCGAAGGGCGACATCAAAAACACCAGACTGCTGCGGTCGGTGATACATGACGGCGACATCATCGCCATCATAACAAAGAAAAAGGGACTCGACACATCGCACATCGGCATCGCCGTGTGGCACAAGGACGGACTGCATATGCTGAACGCATCACAGATACACAAGAAGGTAGTGGAGGAACCGATGACACTGCACAACTACATGCAGAAACATCCGTCGCAAGTGGGCATCAGAATAGCACGAATCAATTGACCACCAACCGAGTTGTGTAATGATTAAGTTTAGGGGGTGCACTTGTCTCAAGTGCACCAACCGAGTTGTGTAATGATTAAGTTTAGGGGGTGCACTTGTCTCAAGTGCA
>DAVZJL010000004.1:59880-74441 GCA_052272805.1 Prevotella sp.
CCAACCGAGTTGTATAATGATTAAATTCAGGGGGTGCACTTGTCTCAAGTGCACCAACCGAGTTGTGTAATGATTAAATTCTGATGATGCACTTCTTGCTCTGGCAAGCGGCAAAGCCGAGCGGAGACAAGTGCACCCCCTAAGAGAAAATCACCCCAACGCATCCTTAATATTCCGCATAAGCCCAGCATACTTCGCACGCTTCACCGCACTACCCTTGAACAACTTGCGATATTCTTCTTCCGTAAGCTTGAGCCAGTCCTCACGCTTCATTGCAAGCAATTCGTCGGAAGGCTGCAGCTCGGGGGTCGTATTGGGCACAGCGAACCTATTCCACGGACAAGCCGACTGGCAGCGGTCGCATCCATAGATATAAGGAGCGAGCTTTGAGGCAAGCTCTTCCGGAATGTCACCACGATTTTCTATCGTCTGATAGTTCAGACATAGCCTGCCGTCGAACTTACAGGTTTCACCGTCAGCGTTGCGCTGCAGTGCCTGTGTAGGACAAGCCTCGACACAGCGGTTGCACGTGCCACAACGCGAGTGCATCGGCTCGTCGTACTCCACTTCTACGGGCAGAAACAGCTCGCCAAGGAAGAACATCGAACCGGCGTGAGGTATGATGAGCTGATGATTGCGCCCTATCCAACCCAATCCGGCACGCACAGCCCAATAACGTTCGAGCACGGGGGCGGAGTCGCAGAAAGCACGTACTTGATCGTTCAACTCCAATCCGAGACGCTCTGCCAATTGGGAGAGCTTCTGCTTCACAACATCATGATAGTCCTTACCCAAGGCATACGACGCGAATTGAGGCGCATCTGAGGGCATACAGCGCGACGGGGCGTAGTTGAGTGCCACCGACACAATACTGCGCACACCAGGCACAAGCAGACGCGGATCGAAACGCTTGTCGGGATAGTTCTCAAGATAAGCCATACTGCCGTTGCAGCCCTCGGCTATCCAACGACGATAGCTATCGACGACACCTTGCTCTACGGCATCTGCCTTCGCTATGCCACAAGCAAAAAAGCCGAGACTTGCTGCCTCGGCTTTTATTTGTTCAGATGTTATGGTTGTTGTCATAATATCAAATAGTTCTGCGGTTCCTATTAGTCGAAAACCTTAAAGCTATAGCCTTGCTCCTTCAGCCATTGCAGCGAACGCGGCAAAGCAGTATGCAGCTTCTCTATACTCTTCAGCGAGTCGTGAAACGTGATAATCGAGCCGTTGCGGGCGTAACGCTTCACATTCTCCACTACATCATCGGCAGTGAGCCACTTTGAGTAGTCGCGCGTCACAAGATCCCACATCACGATGCGATACTTGCGACGCAGCCACAGATACTCAGCGTGACTCATACAGCCGTGTGGCGGACGAAACAGGTGAGAGCCTATCAACTCGTTGGCGCGGTTGGTGTCCTTCACGTATGTGCTGGTAAGATGCTTAAATCCTCCCAAGTGATGATACGTGTGGTTGCCCACCTGGTGTCCCTCGGCTACAATCTGCTTGTAGAGTTCGGGATACTTGCGCACGTTGTCGCCCACCATGAAGAAGGTGGCGTGTATTCCGAACTCCTTCAGCGTTTGGAGAATGAATGGGGTCGACTCGGGTATCGGTCCGTCATCAAACGTGAGATACACCGAATGGTCGTTACGATCCATTCTCCACGACGCTCTCGGATAGAGCCATCGAAGCCATATTGATGGTTGTTCTATAAACATTATTACCTATTTATTCTCCGTCGTATGGTGCGCCTCCTTTTGCCTGATATACAGCATAGAGGGCATTAACTGTCTTCAAACGCTGATCGGCGAGCGAACGATCACAAGCCTGTGTTATGTCAGCGATATTCTGCATGATGTAGAGCTGACGAAGAACGTCGTTCTGCGACATCATAAAGCGCGAACCTGTGAGCTGCAAGTAGTAGTCGGCATAACTCTTTGCGTCTGCCCACACCTTGGTGAGAATGCGAGAAGCATCAGCCTTCTTGCCGATAAGGGCGTAAGCGCGAGCCATATCAGCCGCTCCAGACATGAATGTGTATGGCACATTGTATTCGGGGAGCACCTTCTCTGCCTTGCGAAGCACCTTCTCTGCCTTTGCGTTCTGACCCTCAGCAATAAGCTGCATAGCAAGCTGAGCAAGCAAATGGCGGTGGGTGTAGCACATACGCATCACAGTCTCGTCGATGTAGAGTCCTGGCTTGTCGAGTCCGCCCCACTTGAAGCGGTTCATCACGTTGTTATACGTCTTCTCTGTGTCGAAGTTCTTAGCACCTGGTGCCTTAGTATTGAACGGAGTGATGCGGTAAGCTAAGCCCTCCTGCACGAAGTTGTCGCCGAGATTCATGTAGTTGTCTGAACCTACTGTTGTGGCTACGTACAACGGACGCTCCCAGTTGCACTGCGCGAGCATCTCAAGCATCATCATATCGTTCTTGTAGATGGCACGCTTGCCTGCAAGCGAGATGACCATACGATCGGGAATGGTGTCGTTTGCCATCATCATTCCTGAACGGCGCACTGCCTCCTTATCGATAGTGATGTAGAGCGTGTCGGTCGGAATAACATGTGTGTCGCTATCCTTAGAGCGCACCCAGTACTTCATGATGTTCTTCACCTCGAACGGCTCATCGCCGAAAGCAGCGCGTGCCTCCTTTGGATATTCGCGGTAGAAATCGAGAAGCTGCTGCTTCATAGCTGGTCTGACCTCGATGTAGTCGTTAGTACCCGAACAGAAGTCAATACGTGGCCACGTGATAGGCACAGAAGGCGAATCGTAAGCCGGACGCTTCATCTGGTCGATGTACCAATCGGTCTGCAGATAAGAGAGGTTGCAGACACGTGCGTCTGTACGCACGCCCTCTGTTTCCTGGTTATACCAAAGTGGGAAAGTATCGTTGTCGCCGTTTGTGAAGATGATAGGGTTACCCTTGTCCTGCAATGTCATCAGATAGTTCTGACCGAAGTCGCGGCAAGTGTAGCGTCCGCTGCGATCGTGGTCGTCCCATGTCTGCGAAGCCATCTGTATAGGTACGAGCAGACAGGCTACGCCTACAACGCCTGCAACGGCTACATCATTGCCCTTGAGTTTCTTCTTGAGCATATCGTAGATAGCCAGCACACCGAGACCGCACCAAATAGCGTATGCGTAGAACGAACCCGCATAAGCGTAGTCGCGCTCACGTGGCTGCTGCGGAGTCTGGTTAAGGTAGAGCACGATGGCAAGACCTGTCATAAAGAACAAGAAGAACACTACCCAGAACTGGCGGATGCCGCGCTGACCGCGCCATGCCTGCCAGAACAGACCGATAAGTCCGAGCAACAGAGGTAGACAATAGAACACGTTGTGTCCCTTGTTAGCCTTCAATTCTGCTGGCATTTTGCTCTGGTCGCCAAGCATCCAGTCGTCGATGAACGAGATACCTGTAATCCAGTTGCCATGCTCTGGCTCGCCGTTGCCCTGTATATCATTCTGACGTCCGGCGAAGTTCCACATGAAGTAGCGCCAGTACATGAAGTTGCACTGATAAGAGAGGAAGAAGCGTATGTTCTCCATCTGTGTCGGCATCTTCACCATAACGGGCTCGCCGCAGCGGTCGTAAGGCACCTGATTACCCTCGATGCCACCCATCCAATTCTCGTAAGCACTAGCGTGAGCCGATGAGTGCATACGTGGGAATAACATATTCTGAGCGTAAATAATCTTGTCCTTGTGCGAAACCACGAAGTAAGAGTCTTTCTCGCCCTCAGAAGCCTTCTCCTTGCGCTGCCATATCGCAGCACCTTCCTTGTGCTTCGGCACACACATATTGCCGTCAACGTCGTAAGCCACCTGTGAGGTGTACGCCTGTCCGTAGAGCAACGGTGAGTCGCCGTACTGGTCACGACTCAGATACGAACCGAGTGTGAACACATCCTCTGGCGAGTTCTGATCCATCGGAGGGTTAGCAGCCGAGCGGATAACGATGACAGCGTAGCTCGAATAGCCAATCATAAGCATCAGCATACAGAACAGAGCAGTGTTCTTGAAGCGTGCTGTAACTACAGGAACGAGCTCCTTGCCAATCTTCTTGCGATAGTTCAAACCGAAATACAGAGCTACGAGTATTACTAAGCCCAAGATACCTGCCCCCCATGTCATTCCGCGGAACGGTATGCCGAGCATACCTACCGAGAGAACGAACGATACGTTCTGACGCTTGAAACTCTTGTCAACATACGACTCATAGATAGCCCAAATGACAATGGCTACGAGCAGTACTATATAGATTATCTCGCCAGTGTTAAACGGACATCCGAGAGTGTTCACAAACAGAAGCTCGAACCATCCAGCTACGGTGATGATGCCCGGAACGACACCGTAGAGCACGGCTGCAACGAGCACGAACGAGCCAACAAGAGCAAGTAACGAGCCTTTAAGTTCGATGTGTGGGAAGCGTCGATAACAGTAGACAAGTACGATGGCTGGCAGACAAAGCAGGTTCAACAGGTGAACACCGATTGACAGACCAGTCATGTATGCGATAAGCACCAGCCAACGATCGCTATGAGGCTCATCGGCGTGGTCTTCCCACTTCAAGATAAGCCAGAAAACGATAGCAGTAAATGCTGACGAATAGGCGTAAACCTCACCTTCTACCGCCGAGAACCAGAATGTATCGGAGAATGTGTAGATGAGTGCGCCTACCAAACCTGATGCCTGAATAGCAATAAGCTTACCGAGAGTCAGCTCGCTCCAATCCTTCAGAATAAGCTTGCGCGCAAGATGCGTGATACTCCAGAACAGGAACAGGATAGTGGTAGCACTTAGCAAAGCACTCATAGTGTTCACCATGCGCGCCACCTGCGACGGATCGCTTGCAAACTGCGAGAACAGGTTTGCGGTAAGCATAAAGAAAGGTGCTCCTGGCGGATGACCTACTTCGAGTTTGTAACCCGTTGTAATAAATTCTGGACAGTCCCAGAAGCTGGCTGTCGGCTCAATCGTAGAACAATATACGAAGGCTGCCACGAAGAACGTGAGCCAGCCAAGCACATTGTTCACTAATTTGTACTGTTTCATTGAATATTTATATAATATTTGACTTTATGCTACCTATCTAATCTTTCGCTATCTATATCTAATAAGGTGCAAGCACAATTATTAGTTATATTTAGTAAGGTGCAAAGATACAAATTATTATTATTACAAGAAAACAGTTAATGATATTTAACCTGCGCTCGGAACGAACGTTTCCCAGGTCTGATCATCATAAAAAACACGTATTTCGGTTATTCGACGCTGCTTTACCTCGCAACTTTTCATCGCGAAACCTGCAACATCACCACTTTTCGTAGCATAGCCAGGTATGGATTGATTAACAGGTGAGTTGTCGGCGTTATTTTGCTCTGTTTTTAACGCCGAATCGTAATCAATCAACAGGTCGTTTTCCTGCCCACTTTCACCATCCGACTGTTCTGCCTCTTCATCACGCTTCACGAGCATATCTCCCTTACCGAACATCAACCAGTCGGTAGAGATCTGCGGGAAGCGACTCTTGATTGCATCAACTATAGCCAGAGTAGGGCGAGTGCGTCCGGTGAAAATGCTACTCAAAGTAGCTGGAGCTATTTTCAACTGATCTGCGAAATCCTGTTGAGTGGTTCGCTGCATCTCCATAATTTTCTTAATTCTATCCTTCATTTTATAGTTACTTTTTACGTGAGACATACCAAAAAGCACTTTTTGGTCGCTTTTTCGTTGCATTTACAAAGTTAAACATATAAATCGACATATACAAACTTTTAAATTAATATTTTAATATCAATATTTTCGTTTACATTTACAAAGTCAATGTTACAAATTACATTTTACTTCATGCTTTATAGATTTGTAGACACATATTGCCGAATCGGGGCATTATATATGTATAAGAAGATGTTTAACATTTCATGCCAAATAGCTGATTTTATTTTACTTACAAAATACATATACACAAATAAATAATATACAAATGCACGAATAAGCCTGTATTTCACAAAAACAAATAAGTTTTTATGTAACACAAAGTATTATTGTACACTTTTTCAAGCACTTACGCTAATTTATCCGACTTGCATTAATATCGTTATCACACTTGTATAGTATTGATTTGTAAATTTAAAAGCACAGATACACAAACTTATACAATTCACATTTACAAATCTACTTGCACCTTTGTGGGTTTGCAAACACATATTTGCTCACGATTTACGTGTGTAAATATGCAATTCTTTATGTTAAGGTTTACGAAACGTGAATATCGAAGTGCTGAAAATATCGATTTTTTGCATTTCTGAAAAAATACGAACGAGGATAAAAGCAGCTCAAAAAACAGCCACGTATAAGGGCACAAAAATAGCCTAACTCCTATGAATTGTAAGGAATTAGGCTAAAAAATAAGGTCTTTCAGAATTTCTATTTTAGAGAAAAACAGCTACAATAACCAGCTATTTTAGTGCAAAATGAAGAAGATTAACTCCCTCATCAGGTCGTCTGTGGAGGTATTTAGACTGTCTAAACCTTTACTTTTGGCATCTGTTTCTCTTATTTTGGCTAAAATCTGAAGAGTCTTCATTGCGCTAAAATTGCGCATCCCTACCCTATAGTCTTTCAATCCCCACACCGATTTTAGTTCCAGAAATGCAGCGAGGTTATTGTCGTTGTTTTTATCGGGTGCATAGAATGCCACCATGAGATTTTGGAAGTAGGTATAGAGCAACGGCAGACACGAAAAGAGCGATCCAGCTTTGGGATTTTTATCGAAGTACTTCACAATTTGGTTTGCCTTGAACACATTACGCTCTATGATAGCAGTCTTTAGTTCAAAAATGTTAAATTCCTTGCTCACTCCGATTTCGCGCTCCACAACATCCGGTGTCACTCGTCTATCGTCATCCGGAAGCGAAATCATAACCTTATCGAGTTCCGATATGAGTCGACTGAGGTCGGCTCCGATATGCTCAGCTATCATCGCAGCCGATTTCGGGTCGATTGCCACATGATTTTTCTTCAGATACGCCTCGATGAATGCCGGAAGCTCATAATCGCGCTTTTTCTTGCTCTCGAACACCACTCCAACAGCCTCCGCCTTGCCCACAACCTTCTTTCGGCGGTCGATAGTGCCATTTTTGTAGGCTATAACAAGCACCGTAGATGCCAAAGGCTTCTCAAAATAGCGTTCCAAGGCATCGAGCGACTTCAGCCCTTGCGCCTCCTTCACGATTACTACGCGATGCGCAGCCGGCATGACGGGGTATCCTTTTGCCATGTCTACCACTTGTGCCGCCGTAGTGTCTGCACCGAACACAACCGTCTGATTAAAGTCGCGGTCGTCGGGGTCAAGCACATTGTCTGCTATATAATCGGTTATTCGGTCGATATAGTACGACTCGTCGCCCATAAGCACGTACACCGGAGCGTATTTCTTAGCTTTGAGGTCGCGCATGATGGTCTCGAATGTGACCGATGATTTCTTTTCTGCCATAATTATAATATAATAAGGTGAAAAAATACGCAAAATACTGTATCTTTGCATAAGAAAGGCTGCATCTCAGCAATTCAAGCAAGCTTGATTGCACTCGATTTGCACTTTCTTTGCAAAGCAAAATTACAAAAATGATTCGATTAAACCTACCATCTTTCGAAATAAAGTTGTCGGGCACTAAAGAACAGCCTCGCATCTTCGATGTTCTGCGCCATCGCTACGTGGCACTGACACCCGAAGAATGGGTGCGCCAGCACTTCGTTCACTATCTGATAGAACACAAAGGCTACCCCGCTGCCCTCATGGCGAACGAGATGAGCCTCAGCATCGGCAACAAGAAACTGCGCGCCGATAGCGTGCTGTACAACCGCCATCTGCAGCCGCGTATGATAATGGAATACAAGGCACCTACGATAGAAATAACGCAGAAGGTGTTTGAGCAGATTGCAACTTACAACCTGTTGCTACACGTAGATTATCTCGTGGTGAGCAACGGTTTGCAGCATTACTGTTGCAAAATAGACTACGAGAAGCGCAGCTACAACTTCCTGCAGGACATCCCGAGCTATGAAAACATAGCGAACGATTGACTGGCAAACAAAGCAAAAGTCATCGTTCACCGAACGCAATCTGACCGGGCGGCGAACGCAATCTGACCGGGTGGCGAACGCAATCTGATCGGGCGGCGGACGCAATCTGATCGGGTGGCGGACGCAATCTGATCGGGCGGCGGACGCAATCCACCGATAAACATCAAACAAAAGCACTACAAAACATACACAAACATGAAAAGAAACATCATCACAACAGCACTTGCAGCGACAGCCATGCTTGCCGTTGCGCAGAACCAGAACATCGCCTATCAGGACCAGAACGTGCGCTTCACCGTGATTACCGACGGAGCAATCCGCATGGAATATACGCCCGACGGACAGTTTCTTGATAGCAAGTCGTTCATAGCCGTAGACCGCAGCTACCCTGCCGCAGCATACAAGGTAAAGAACACGCCGAAAACCGTCACTATCTCTACCGACCGCTTCGTCCTGTCGTACACCAAAGGCAGCGGAATGTTCAACGAGAAGAACCTGCGCATCTCTTCCGCCAAGACAAAGCAGAAAGCCGCCGGTAAGCAGAAAGCCAGCAGCCTGTACACCACCTCGTTCAGCTGGCATCCTGGACTGAAAGACGATGCCAACCTGAAGGGAACCTACCGCACACTCGACGGCTACGACGGCGACACGCACCTCGATTCGCACAAGATGCCGCTCGAAGACGGACTCCTCTCGCGCAACGGATGGACGTTCATCGACGACTCCAACGGATATGTGTTCGACGACTCCGACTGGCAGTGGGTTGCTCACCGACCGAACGAGGGAAAGACACAGGACTGGTATTTCCTCGCCTACGGACACGACTACAAGAAGGCTCTGCGCGACTATACCGAGTTTGCAGGCAAGGTGCCGCTGCCGCCACGCTACGCCTTCGGCTACTGGTGGTCGCGCTACTGGACATACAGCGACAACGAGCTGCGCAACCTCGTCACGAAGATGCACAACTACGACATTCCGCTCGACGTGCTCGTCGTAGATATGGACTGGCACTATGCCGAACCCTCACGTGGCGGCTGGACGGGCTACTCCTGGAACCGACGCCTGTTTCCCTCGCCCAAGGGCTTCCTGCAGTGGGCTAAGCAGCAGAATCTGCAGACCACGCTCAACCTGCACCCTGCCGATGGCATAAAGCCCGACGAGGACTGCTACCCTGTGATGGCGCAGTGGATGGGCATGAACCCCGACGAGAAGAAGAATATAGAGTGGGCAGCATCCGACAAGCACTTCATGCAGGGCTGGTACGAGAAGGTGCTGCACCCGATGGAGAAGGACGGCGTCGACTTCTGGTGGCTCGACTGGCAGCAGTGGGGCAACGACAAACAGTTCCCCAACCTCAGCAACACGTGGTGGATCAACTACACTACGTTCACCGACATGGAGCGCAACCGCGACACGCGCCCTATGCTCTACCACCGCTGGGGCGGACTGGGCAACCACCGCTATCAGATTGGCTTCTCGGGCGATGCCATAATAAGCTGGAAATCGCTCGACTTCCAGCCTTACTTCAACTCTACAGCGTCTAACGTGCTCTACGGTTACTGGAGCCATGACATGGGCGGACACATGGGTGCCCACTCTATCGACCCCGAGATGTACATACGCTGGATGCAGTTCGGCGCGTTCAGCCCTATCCTGCGCACCCACTCTACGAAGGATGCCGGACTGAACAAGGAGCCGTGGGTGTTCGCCGACCGCGAGCGCGACATCCTGCACGACATAATACGCCAGCGCTACCAGTTCGCACCTTATATATATAGCATGGCACGACGCACCTACGACGACGCCCTGCCGCTCTGCCGCCCGATGTACTACGACTACCCCGAGAACGAGGAGGCTTACGCCAACCGCAACGAGTATATGTTCGGCGACAACGTGCTTGTCTACCCCATCACAAGTCCTATGCACGAGGGCATCTCTACGCAACAGGTGTGGCTGCCCGAGGGCTGCGACTGGTACGAACTCTCGTCTGGTACGCTCTTACGTGGCGGACAGACCGTGCAGCGCAAGTTCCAGCTCGACGAATATCCCGTCTACGTAAAGGCAGGCTCTGTGCTGCCCGAATACGGCAAGGTGGAGAACCTCAGCAGCACGAGCGAACCGATAACCGTAGCCGTCTATCCGGGCAAGGGCGACAGCAGCTTCACGCTCTACGAGGACAACGGCAACGATAAAGACTACGCCCACGAGTACGCCACCACGCTGCTCACCAAGCGCACGCTCAACGACAGCACCATAGCCGTAACCATCGGTGCGCGCAAGGGCACGTACAAGGATATGCCTGCCGCACGCCACTACACGCTCAAGCTGATAGCGTCTACCGTGCCCGCCAGCGTGCAGATAGACGGCGCAGAAGCATCTTACACGTACGACGGCAACAGCCTCTCGGTGCTCATCGACATCGCCGAGACCGACTGCGCGAAGGAGAAGACCGTCACCGTTGTCTATCCGAAGAACGCCACACCTGTTACAGACGGACTCATCGGCAAGTTCCGCCACATTCAGCAGGGCTGCGTAGCCCTGAAGAGTAGCAATCCGGGCTTCGTGTTCAACGAGCAGCTTGGCACAATGGAGTCGACAGGCGTCGCCATCAGCTACGCTCCGCAGGAGGCTGAGCAGCGCATCGAGGCGTTCCGCCACAACTATGCCAACCTGAAGCAGGTGCTCGTGGAGAGCGGCATGGCGGAAGCCGAAGCGGAGCAATTCGTACAAAAGGCTTATTAAACAACTCGTAGCGGAGGTTTCCGGCCTCCGCTACAGAACAACAACAAATAAAACAACAAACAACAAAACATGGGAATTGGAAGATGGATTGGCGGTTTTCTCGGCTTTATCAACGGCGGACCGCTTGGAGCACTTGCCGGCTACGCCATAGGCTGGCTCTTTGAGAAGGGAGCCGAAGGCTTTAGCGACAACGCCGACAACACGTTCGACAACGGCACGTACAGGAACAGCAACGCATACGGCGGCAACACATACGGCGGCTATTCAGCCCAACAGCAGTATGAGGGCGAGCGCAACTCGTTCCTCTTCTCGCTGCTCGTGCTCGCCTCGTACATCATGAAAGTCGACGGCAGGGTGATGCACTCCGAGATGGAGCTTGTGCGCACCTTCCTGCGCCGCAACTTCGGCGAGATAGCCGTGCGCGAGGGCGAGGAGATACTTCTGCGCCTCTTCGAACGACAGAAGCAGATGGGCGAAGCGGCATTCAAGAACACCATACGCGAGTCGTGCGCCGAGATAGCGCAGCACATGAACTACTCGCAGCGTCTGCAGCTACTCAACTTCCTCGTGCTCATAGCGCAAGCCGACGGCGCCGTGCCGCAGAGCGAGATTGACGCCCTGCACTTCGTGGCTGCCAGTCTCGGCATCTCTGCCGAAGACCTCAGCTCGATGCTCAACCTCTCTTCGGGCGGCAACAGCCTCGAAGCCGCATACAAGGTGCTCGGCATCGACCCTTCAGCCACCGACGAGGAGGTGAAGGCAGCCTACCGCCGCATGGCACTCAAGCACCACCCCGACCGCGTGGCTACGCTCGGCGACGACGTGCGCAAGGCTGCCGAGAAGAAGTTCCAGGAGATAAACGCCGCAAAGGAGACCATATACAAAGCAAGAGGGCTGTGATTTTCATCACACCCCCTCTTGTACATACTTTTTCGATATAATAAGGTGTCATTTCTCAGTTATTTTTTATAACTTAGCAACCACAAATCCAAATATATAAAGTATGGAACAGAAATACACACAACAAATAGCAACTGCAATAAAAGCCTTTTGGAATACAAAGAAGAAGCAAGGAAATGTACTTGCAGGTAAGCAGCTTGACGCTTTTCTAACCCTACTTACTAAAGTGGCTATTAATGCTGGTGTTCCAAGTGATTGCATATATTTAAAAAACAACCATATTCCAGGCTATTATCGTGCGACAAAAGATTGGGACTTAATAATTGTATCTCCGAAGAAAAACCTTGTGGTTGCAATTGAGTTAAAGTCACAAGTAGGCTCATATGGCAACAATCTTAACAATCGCACGGAAGAATCACTTGGATCATCTGATGATTTTTGGACAGCCTTTCGCGAAAAGACATTTACTTGCAATCAATCGCCATGGCTCGGTTATTTGATGGTGGTAGGAAAGGATAAAAATAGCACACACAAGGTAAAAGTAAATGAACCTCATTTCCCCGTTCGTCCAGAATTTAAGGACGCAACATATCTTGATCGCTATAGTATTCTCTGTCAGCGCCTTGTACTTGAGCACAGATATAATGCAGTAGCTTTAGTTGCTACTGAGGACAAAAACCATTACGAAAACCTTGCTGATAATATTTCCATAGAAACGTTCATAAACTCCCTCCGAGGACATCTTTTAGGTTTGGCAGATGAATTCAAATAGCATATATAATAATAGAGCCTGCGGTATTAGGCATGGTGATGTTTTTACCAAGCCTGAAGTTGTTGAAATCATGCTCGACGAAGTGGGCTATAAAGCAAATACCGACCTTTCTAACATATCAATTTTAGAACCTTCATGTGGTGAGGGAGAATTCATTGTGGAGATTGTTAAACGACTAAAGCAATCATCACAAACATTCCATTTTGACTTAAACGAGGCATTTCATAAATGTGTCTCAGCATATGACATAGACCCACAAAAGGTAGAGATTTGCAGAAAACGCATACACTCAGAAGCCCCAGAAATAGAACATATAGAACGAAACATTCATTCGGAAGACTACCTTTTATGCTCCCAACAAAATGTAGATATTGTTGTTGGCAATCCACCATATATACGCTATGAGGAGATTCCAAACGACAAATTACCATATTATAGAAAGTTCTCTACTTTCTACTATCGAGCTGATATGTATGTACTTTTTTTTGAAAAATCTCTTGCATGTCTAAAGCCCAATGGGAAGCATTGCTTTATCTGCTCTAATCGCTGGATGAAGAACAGATATGGCAAAAAACTACGTACATTAATAGCATGTCACTATGACTTAAAAAAGATAATTAACATGGAAGGAGCTAACGCTTTCAAAGAAGAAGTGCTAGCTTATCCTGCCATTACACTTATATTAAACAAGCAAAACCAATCCAAAGTAAAGTATGCAGATATTAAAGATATATCTACATTGGACACCATTGAGTACAGAATCCTATCAGCTCCAACAGATGATGATTGGAGCAAAATGTTCAACACAGAGAACCAAGAATTAAAGCTAATAGAAGAACAAGGGTTCAAAATAGGTATTGGTGTAGCAACTGGTGCTGACAAGATTTTCATTGACAAAAAGTTAAAAGAAGAAATAGAAGCAGAACTATTGTTGCCTGCTATAAATGCACGCGACTTGAGTGGTGACAATATGAATTGGAGTGGAAGATACTTGCTAAATCCTTATGACAAGAATGGACGCTTGATAAAACTCGACAACTATCCAAAGGCAAAAGCGTATCTTGAACGACACAAGGAACAACTTGCGTCTAGGCACAAAGCAAGAAAAACACCGTCAAAATGGTATGCAACCATAGATATGATATCGCCAACGCTTAAAAATAAAGACAAAATACTATTACCTGACATCTCTGGTAATACGTTTGTATTTATTGATGAGGGCAGATATTATCCAATGCACAACATATACTATATTACAGGGAAAGAGTCTCACCAACTGAAAATTCTTGCAGCATTGTTGACATCAGACTTTGTACGCCAACAATTATCAAATTTAACCAATCATATGAATGGTGGCTATGCAAGATGGCAAAGCCAATATCTTCGACAATTACGGATTCCAAACATAGACAACATACCTTGTGATTTAGCTAAAGCCTTGTTAGAAAGCTATAACAACAAAAACATTAGTAAAATAAACTTCTATACGGAAAAGATTATAGAATATGAAAAACAGAAGCTTTCAATAAAAGTCCAGCAACCATCACCACAACAACTGACATTTGCTTTTTAGGTTATAATAACTGGTAGATAGCAAGCAAAGGCTGGCAGATAGGCTGGCAGATTTCGCGTTTTCAACGCCTATCTGCCAGCCTTTATGTTGCTGATAATGAGCGGCTTATTGGCGATGCTGGTAGATATGGTAGATTTTTTTCGCCTACACTTTAAAATAGCAGACTTGTTGTTTTTACAAACATGAATTTCTTCTCGTATTTCATAAGAGCAGTGTCATCCGTATTCACCAGCTTATCGCCTACGTCAAGAGTCAAGAAGTTTGTATTCCACTTTACCGCCGTATGCGCCAAATGGACAAGGACGGCAAGAAGCTGGTGGCTGAAAACGCAACAGCCTCGCCATATTTGCCTAAGTTTTACAGCTTTCTCAAACGAATCTGACGAGGTGTTATCTTGTTTCTTGCCAAATAGAGTGTTGAAAAAACATTCTATTTTGATGCAAAGTTACTATCAATAATGCTTTCCAATAGGTC
>DAVZJL010000005.1:0-43734 GCA_052272805.1 Prevotella sp.
TGTTCGCATAATTTGATTCAGTTCTTTTGGGGAATGTTTCCGCATCGAAGCCTTGTGATAAATTTTCTTCTTACCACCAGCGACTTTCTTTTTGCTAATAGTCGCTACCTTCTTTTGTTGAGTGGCAAATGTCAGTTTGCAAGCAGCAAAAGCTGTTTGCATTGAAAGGATTATTGTAAATCCTAATATTATAGCATTGAGTTTTGTCTTCAATTTCATAGTTGTCAACAATAAGAATTTAACATGTATAGAAAAATGAACTCTTATAGCATATTTCTTTTTATGAGAAAAGTTCAATTTATTTTGCAAATATACTGTATTTTAGATTTATCTACAATCTGACACAGCAATAATTTTCCAGATGAGCCAGAAAAAATCCATCATTTTCTTTGCCAATCCCAATTTCCTTTATACCTTTGCCCCCGAAACATCAAGAGCAGTATTAGAATCTGCACCAACCGAGCACGACAGCCACGGTGGTCAAGATACGATGTGGAAATAAGTTTAATTTCAAAAACAAGTCATTATGAACAATTCACTTTACAACGATTTCGCTGCGCGTTTCGCAGCTTGTACACTCACTTCACTTGTCGAAACATTTAATAGTCAGGTAGGAAATCGTGGCTTCAACTCCATGCGAGCAGCCCATGACAAGGCTCTTATTGACGAGCTTGTGCGTCGTGGCGTTGATGTGTCAGCAGTATTCGACGGAACAACCCTTTCTTTTGCCCATCATGTGGAGTTGGACAACAATAGCTTGGTAATAAGAAAATAGAATTACGTAGCAATATATCTTCCAGTCGATAATGCCGTCTGCTCTTGGCATTATCGGCTGGTAGATGGGCTGGTAGATAAGTCGTTTTGGCGCTTATCTGCCAGCCTTTATTTCGTTGATATACAGCGGGATTTGGGTTTATTTGTTTGATATTACCTTGTGCGTCGTACCGTCGTTCCGTCTCACGATGTTC
The DNA here is from genome assembly GCA_052272805.1 of Prevotella sp. Classification (GTDB taxonomy): domain Bacteria; phylum Bacteroidota; class Bacteroidia; order Bacteroidales; family Bacteroidaceae; genus Prevotella. The sequence continues at coordinate 969 of DAVZJL010000005.1, forward strand.
AGACCGCGCTGCATTCGGTTTGTCTTCATACCTAAGCTGTTGTATATACCTTTTACTGCAACGTTGTTGGTGTCTATGGTGCTTACCGCCGTCATCTCCGCCTTGTCTTGCACGCTGATGTCGTGCAGGAAGAGGTTGGCGTGGTAGGCAGGCGTTACGCAGTGGAAACCGTAGTAGTAAACGCCGTCCTGCGGCACCGTGAACTCCACCTCGTACACGTTGTCCTCTTCGGCGCTTGGCGGCAGCGGAATGCTTTCGAGCGACAGCAGCAGGTCTGACTGCTCCTCGGGCGAACGACCGTTGCCGAATGTCACGTCCATAGCCTCCGGGTATTCCTCCATTGCAGAGTGGGCGCTGAATTGGAGCACGTAGGTGTGTCCTGCCTTGTAGTTGACGGGTGGCGAGATGAGCCAGTCGTCGGCAGCTTCGTTCGGGTTGAATCCGTAGACGGCACTTGCCTGCGATGTAGAATACTTCCACGAGTAGCCGTCGTTGTTGGCGTCGAGGATGGTGTAGTAGTTTATCATGTCGGCTGGCTCCTTGAAGGCACCTCCGTACGGCACGTCGAGCGGTGTGCCCACGATGAGGTTGTTGGAGAAGGCTCCTTGACCGTCGTAGCGTCCTATGTGCGGTGTCACGAGATATACGTATCGGGTCATTTCGGCAGGATGCGTCTCTTCGAAACGACATTCGGTTATGCCCTTAGCCACAGTCACCTCATACGGATAGCGCACTACGTCGTAGGTGAGCTGCGAGACGTCGATAGGCTGTCCGCTCTCGCCGATGGTGGGTGCGTCCCAAGTCAGGATAGTCTTCAGTCCGTCGCTTGTGAGGCGTATGTTGCGGCAGGGCGCCGGACTGTCTTTTCCGACGAAGAAAGTGCGGTATACGGTAGGTCCGTCGCCGACGGCGTTGCTCACCGTTATGCCCACCTTGTTGTCGCCGTTGTCGAGCTTAACGGGTTCGGTAGCCACAAGTGCTCCTGCTTCTCCTTTCAGGCAGGCTATTGTGTCGCCGTCCTCCTCTGTCACTACAGCACTCAGTTCGCCCGTCAATGCCGATCCGTCGTATGCTTCAGCAGGCATCACGAACTGCAGTTTTCCGGTTCTCTCGTCCTTCGATGTCTCTACGTATTCGAAGGCAGATATTGAGGTAGGTGCCTTGTCGCATGGTTCCTGGAAGAAGGCGCCGGTTGTAAGCACAGTATTGTTGAGGTAGGCAGCCAGCGTGCCCTGCGCCGTTGTCGGGTCGATTTCTGCTATGCAGGTGTATTCGATGTTGAGGTTGAGGCTCGAACTTGGGTATATCCAGTAGAGTTTGCCTGTTTTGAAGTTGCAGAACAACGACTGCTTGCGTGTGTCGTTTATGAAGCTGTCGCCGCTGAGCAGATTGCCCATCGAGATGTCGCCCACCTTTGTTAGGCTACCGTTGCTCTTGTTCACTTTTCCGAGATACCACAGGTCTTGCTCAATGCCCACATGGTCGTTCTTCGACTCCATGTAGATGCAGTAGACGTCGCCCTTCTTGTCGCAGCCGATAGCCTCGTATCTGTAGTTGTTGTCGAGGTCGGCGCCCAAGCGTGTCGGTGTGCCCGTTGCTGGGTCGATGGTGATGAGGAAGGTCTCCATGTAAGTGCGGTTGATGGCATAGATTGCATCGGTGGTCGGGTCGTATGTCATGCTTAGAGTGGTCAGCTCGTAGTTGTCGTTCATCTGTCGGTCGTAGAGCACCTCGAAGGTCTTTGCGTCGAGAATAACCCAATGGGGTTTCTGGAAGCCGAGTCGTGACGAGTCGTCGTATTCGGAAGCGTATATCTTGCCGTTGTGGTAGGTGCAACCTCCAGACACGATAGCCTCTCTGAGTGGCTCTGTGAGCTGCGCCTGAAAGCGGTTGTCGTAACTGAAGCGGTAGTAGCCCTGCGTCATGATGTCGTAGGAGTTCTTCTTTCCGTATGTAACCGATCCGACGATGTCAACGCCCTCGTCGGCAAGTCGGCCGAACAGCTCCTGTGCATGTACAGACTGTGTAAGTGCGGCTGTCAGAAGCGTGACGGCAGCTTTTGTGAGTGAAGCAAGTGGATGGTGTGTTTGGGGGAATAAGGCATTTTTCATACTCTCTCTGTTTTTGTGGTCAATCTACTTACGTATATTGACGGTTCGTTACTTTTGTAAATGTAAAAAATGTTTACGTTTGCAAAAGTAACGATTATTGTTGAAAAACAAAATAAAATGTCAGAAAAATACTTTCGGCGGTAATAAATCCACAGGAATACGCGGTCTATATACCTTTCTCCTTATTATTTTGATGTATTCTTCAGTCGGTGCTGCACCCACAGAAACGCCGGAACAAGGAACAAATCTGCCATAATCCATGCTACAGGGTCGCCGAAGCAGACGCCGGTCCAGGCGATAGCTGGCACGAGCCAAAGACTGACGCCGCAGCGTGCTATCATCTCCATCACGCCGCTGAGCATAGAGAGGTTGCTGAAGCCGAGTCCCTGGATAGAGTAGCGCATGATGGTGAGCAGTCCGAGGGTGGGGTAGAAGTAGTTGTTGATGCGCATGTACTGCGCAGCGTTGCTCACCACGGCAGCCTCGCCGTTGTCTACGAAGAGCCGCATCATATAGTCGGCAAATGGATATATCACCAGGAATGTGAAGACCGAGTAGACGAGCATCAGCGAGATGGCGTCCTTCACGCCGCGTGTTACGCGGTCAATGCGCTGTGCTCCGAGGTTCTGTCCGCAGTAGGTAGCCATAGCCACGCCGATGTTCTCGAAGACGCAGGTGAAGAGATACTTTATGCGTAGCGAGGCGGTGAGCGCAGCCACGCAGGTGGTGCCGAGGGCGTTGTTGGCGCTCTGTATCATGATGATGCCGATGCCGGTGATGGAGAACTGCAGACCCATCGGCACGCCGTTGTTGAGCAGTATGCTTGTGCGGCGGTTGTCGTAGCGTCGCTCGTCGCCCTGCGGAATGAGCAGTTGCATGTGCTTGCGTATATACCATATGCAGAGACATACCGAGACACCCTGCGAGAGCCATGTGGCTATGCCGGCTCCTGCTACGCCCATTCCGCAGAAGAGTATGAGTACAACGTCGAGCAGGATGTTCACAACGGCGGAGGTGATGAGAAAGTAGAACGGCTGGCGCGAATTGCCGAGGGCGCGTATCTGACCAGAGAAGAGGTTGAAGGCGAACGTGAACGGTATGGCGGCGAACTGCAGCATGAGGAACGTGTAGGCGTCGTGGAAGATGTCTGCCGGAGTGTTCACCATCTGCAGGATGCGGTGGCAGAACATCAGCGAGAGTGCCATTATCACCGTAGCCATTACAGCCGAAATCCTGACAGCATTGGCTACGTAGACGCGCATCTTATGGTAGTCTTTGGCACCGAACGCCTGTGCCACGGGTATGGCGAAGCCTGCACAGGCTCCGTTGCAGAAGCCCATGACGAGGAACATTATTGAGGTGGAGGCGCCCACTGCTGCGAGTGCTCCTACGCCAATCCATCTGCCTACAATGACGGCGTCGATGACGAGGTACATCTGCTGCAGGATGTAGCCCAATATCAATGGCAATGCGAATTTTGTGATTTGGCGCAGTGGCGATCCGACGGTCATATCGCTCACCGATGCAGCCTTCTGCGATGTAGCAGAAGGGTTGCTGTTGGGGTCTTGTGTTTTCATATGTTATCCTATTATTTCTTTTTTTTCTAAGCCTTACTATGCCTCTTTACCTTACTATGCCTCTTTAAGCTTTTCTAAGCCTCTTTATGCTTTCTGAGTCCTCCACGACGGGGAGGGTTGGGAGGGGCTCTTTTACCTTTATCTTAACTTGGGCTACGTGGTATGGGCAAGATGCCCATACCTCCTACTTTTACCTTTATCTTAACTTGGGCTGCGTGGTATGGGCAAGATGCCCATACCTCCTATAGTTGCTTGGTTGGTGCAGCAGGGACTGCTGCACCCCCTACTTTTTTACCTTTTTACTTTTATCTGTTGCGGTAGGCGAGTGGTGTCATGCCGGAGCGCTGCTTGAAGAAGTTGGTCATGGCACTCTGGTCGCTGAAGTTGAGATGGTCGGCTATCTCGCCCATCGTCATGTCGGTCTGTGTGAGCAGGTTGCAGATCTCCTTGTAGACGAGCGATGTGGCGTGTTCGTTTATGGTCGACCCACTTATCTCCTTTACGAGTCGCGAGAGGTAAGCCGTCGATACGTTCAGCTTGTCGGCGTAGAAGCGAATCTGTCGCTCCTTGCGATAATTGCGGTAGAGATGGTGAAGGAAAACCTCGTACACTTCCTTCTTGTGTCCGAGGTCGCGCGTTACGGAGCATTGCTCGTAGGGTAGCTCGTCGATGATGAGCTTCAGCACGTTGAACATACTGCGAATCATCTCAACCTTATTGATGTGCTGGTGGCGCACTATGTCGCGCACGAAGTGGAATATATCAGAAATGCTCTTGTATTTTGTGTCGTTGAGCTGGTAGCGCTGAGCCTGCTTCGCGAAGTTCTCGTCGACGAGTACGCCCTCCGCCTCGAAGTCGGCAGAGAAGTTGCTTACGCTCGCCACCTCCTTCGGTGTGGTTATCAGCATGTCGTGTGCCGTTAGCTGCACGTTCTGCTCGGCGTCGTCTTCATGCAGTTGCAGAAGACAGCTGCCGCGCTGCACAAGAAGCAATTTGGTGAACAGCGTGCGCTCTGCAACCATGCTGCAGAAACTGTTGTCTTCGTAAGTGTCAAAGTCGGAAAAACAGTCGCCCTCCTCTCCGTTCACGTAGAAGTGGGCGGCGTATGCACCGTATATATCCTTCAGGTTATATTTGGTGGCAAACTCTTCCAAGTTGTATACTTTCATCGAATATGTCTTCTTCTGATTGATGTAGTGCAAAATTATAAAAAAAAACCTGTAGGCAGAAACCATTTGTTTGAAAAATGGTTTCGCTCACAGGTTTACTTGTCTATTTATTATTAGCTCTCTGCTTTTGAATGTTTTGTGAGTCTCAATGCCATACCCTCCTATGAGGGCAGCGTAGAAGTGTGCGTGGGTATGGCAAGGATGCCATACCCTCCTACCTTATTGCTTTATTTCAAAGAGAACTTGTGCGAGTGGAGCATCTCCTTTGGGTCGAGCGCCTTGTCGAGCTCTTCCTTGCTCATCAAGCCCTGTTCGATTACGATTTCGTATACTGAGCGACCAGTTGCATGAGCCTCCTTAGCCACCTTCGAGCTTGCCTTGTAGCCGATGATAGGGTTGAGAGCAGTAACGATGCCTATGCTGTTCTTCACCATTTCGTAGCAACGCTCCTTGTTCACGGTGATGCCGAGCACGCACTCCTCGGTGAGTGTCTCTATCACGTTCTTCAGCCATGTGAGGCTCTCGAAGAGGCTCGCTGTGATGATTGGCTCCATCACGTTCAGCTCGAGCTGACCTGCCTCGGCTGCGAAGCTGACGGTGGTATCGTTGCCGATAACTTTGAAGCAAACCTGGTTTGTTACCTCAGGGATAACAGGGTTCACCTTACCCGGCATGATTGAAGAACCAGGAGCCTTCGGCGGGAGGTTGATCTCGTTCAAGCCGCAGCGTGGACCGGAAGCCATGAGACGCAAGTCGTTGCAAATCTTTGAGAGTTTGATAGCCAGACGCTTCAATGCTGATGAGTAGCTTACGTATGCGCCGGTGTCGGGTGTAGCCTCTACAAGGTCGCTTGCCGATACGAAGTTTTCGCCGGTGAGCTTGCTGAGGTTGGCAGCGCAGAGCTTTGCGAAGCCCGGAACGGCGTTCAGACCGGTACCGATGGCTGTGCCGCCCATGTTTATCTCGTGTAGCAGCTTCACGTTGCGCTCGAGGTTGAGCAGTTCTTCCTCGAGAGTGTTGGCGTATGCGTTGAACTCCTGACCGATTGTCATAGGCACAGCGTCCTGCAACTGTGTGCGACCCATCTTGATAGTGTCGTTATACTCCTCTGCCTTGTAGCGGAACGCGCTGATGAGTCCGGTGAGTGCGCCAACGAGGTGGATGTTCATGCGAATGAGTGCCAGACGGATAGATGTCGGGTAGGCATCGTTGGTGCTCTGGCCGCAGTTGACGTGGTCGTTAGGCGAGCAATACTGGTATTCGCCCTTCTTGTGACCCATGATTTCGAGGGCGCGGTTGGCGATAACCTCATTGATATTCATGTTGACGGATGTGCCAGCACCACCCTGGATCATGTCGATAGGGAAGTTCTCGTGCCATTTGCCGTCGATAATCTCTCGGCAAGCCTCAGACATCGCACCCGAGATCTCGTCGTTGATTACGCCGAGCGAGTGGTTGGCCTGCGCAGCAGCCAGCTTTACGTATGCGTTGGCGATGATGAAGTCGGGGTAGTCGCTCATCGTCTTGCGCGAGATATGATAGTTGTTGATACCGCGCTGAGTCTGCACGCCGTAGAGTGCGTCAGCAGGAACCTGAAGCTCTCCCAAGAGGTCGGCTTCTACTCTGAATTTCTTTTCGTTTGCCATAATAGCTGTATTGTTTAAATTGTTTATATATTCTTTTTTAAAACTCTTTTACTTTTTACTGCGTGGTATGGGCAAGATGCCCATACCTCCTACTTTTTGCTCTTTTACCTTTTTACTTTTATGTAGGTTGCGTGGTATGGGCAAGATGCCCATACCTCCTAACTTTTACTTTGCAAAGATACGGCTTATATCAGACAAAGCATTTATAAAAAGCGAACCTTTATTTGTAAAAAGCAAAACACTTGCAAATTACAACACTTTCAGTCTGTACATCATGCCGAGTCCGATACCGCCTACGCGCGCACCTTTGAAGATGAGCGCCAAAACAATGGCAAATTGTACGAAGATAATAGCTGTTGCCATAATTATTTGTCTTAGGTTAAAATACGATTGTTTTTAGTTTTAATGAAAGTTGGATTTCATCCTTCGTTTTCTCGCCATGGCATAACTCGAGCAAGCTCGGTTCTGCTCATTTGGCTTAACGAAAACGTTGTTCTTAGTTGTGTGCAAAATTACAAGGTTTTTTTGTAATTGTATTTTAATATTTCTGACGAATATTTGTAAATTTCGAAAAATGTAGTAACTTCGCAGTCCTCATAGGAGGGTATGGCATCCCTGCCATACCCACGCAACCCCTCATAGGAGGCTACGGCATTCTTGCCGTAGTCACACAGCCCCTCATAGGAGGGTACGAACAGCTCTTAATAATAATAAGGTAATGTTTATAGTAATACTGTTTATATTTCTCGGTATAGCCTTGGGTTATACCCTGCGCACCCGTCTGGCTTCAAAGGTCGGCGTGATAGGTGCGTTGAACGGACGCTTCACGACGTGGCTGATATGGCTGCTGCTCTTCATGCTCGGTCTTGAGGTGGGCAGCAACAAGCAGCTTATCGCCGCACTACCCACATTGGGCGTAGAGGCAATGGTGTTGTCGGTGAGCGCAACGCTTGGCAGCTGCGTGCTGGCGTGGGCGTTGTGGAAAAGCATGAAAGGAGGAGAGAAGCGATGAAAGGTAGTTTGATCGTAGTGGCGTTCTTCGTGCTCGGTGTGCTGGCAGGACGCAGCGGCGGTATGCCCGAGTGGATGCTGAGCAGCGGCATAAGCTTCGTGGCACTGTGCGGACTGCTGCTCTGCGTAGGCATCAGCATCGGTCTCAATCCTGACATGAAGAGCGACATAAAGAGTCTTAATCCGCGTATCGCCCTGCTGCCAATAGCCACAATACTCGGTTCGTGGATGGGAGCGATGGCGGCATTCTTCTTGATGAACAACGATGTGTGCTCCTTGCTCCATCACCGTCAGCTCACCGACTGTCTGGCTGTAGACAGCGGCTTCGCCTACTACTCGCTCTCGAGCATCTTCATCACCGAGTATCGCGGTGCCGAACTCGGCACCATTGCTCTGCTGGCTAATATCATACGCGAGATGATAACGCTTCTGCTCACTCCGCTGCTCGCCAAGTGGTTCGGTCCGTTGGCTCCGATTTCGTCGGGCGGCGCAACGACAATGGACACCACGCTGCCCATCATCACGCAGACGGTTGGTCAGCGCTACGTTGCACTAAGCATATACCACGGCTTCGTCATCGACTTCACCGTGCCGTTCGTCGTCACCATGTGGTGTACGCTGGCTTAACCGAGTGGTGTACGCTGGCTTAACCATGTAGGAAAGGATAGTTTATCCTCTTACATAGTGCGGCATGTCGGCAGGCGTAACCATCGAAATCTCCACGATGCCTGCTACCTTGCCGTCTTTCTTCCAGGCTGTCTGGTATATCACTTTATGCACACCCTGCTTCTCGATGGTGTAGGCGTTGCTGCCGCCGGTGGCAAGCAGTCGGCGGATTATTTCTTTCGACCTCTCGGAGTGGCACTCGTAAAGGTTCTTTCCGATGAGGTCGCCCTCTTTCTTGTAGGTTTCGCGCGACTTGTCGTTCATGTAGATGATGATGCCTTCCGCGTCACACACCGTTACGGCACAATTCATGCCTTTTGCCCATTCGTAGTTTTCCATTGTCTTGATAGTTTTAATTGATTATGCAAAAATAGTGCAAACCGAGAGCAATGAAGCTTGCTTCAATTGCCGAGGTGCAGCCTATTTTATGCAAGGATAGTGCAAACCGAGCGCAATGAAGCTTGCTTCAATTGCTGAGGTGCAGCCTATTTTATGCAAAGATACACATTTTTTCGGACTGCGATTGTATAAACAAAAAAAGAGTCACTCCGAAGAATGACTCTTTATATTGTGGTGCCACCAGGAATCGAACCGTGGACACAAGGCCAATTTATAGACAATGTCAGTCCTTTGCTCTACCAACTGAGCTAAGCATAGTGTCTGCTGGTTGGTGCAGCGGAGACCGCTGCACCCCCTGATATGCAAAAAAAGAGTCACTCCGAAGAATGACTCTTTATATTGTGGTGCCACCAGGAATCGAACCGTGGACACAAGGCCAATTTATAGACAATGTCAGTCCTTTGCTCTACCAACTGAGCTAAGCATAGTGTCTGCTGGTTGGTGCAGCGGAGACCGCTGCACCCCCTGATATGCAAAAAAAGAGTCACTCCGAAGAATGACTCTTTATATTGTGGTGCCACCAGGAATCGAACCGTGGACACAAGGCCAATTTATAGACAATGTCAGTCCTTTGCTCTACCAACTGAGCTAAGCATAGCCTCTGCTGGTTGGTGCAGCGGAGATCGCTGCACCCCCTGATATGCAAAAAAAGAGTCACTCCGAAGAATGACTCTTTTAAATTGTGGTGCCACCAGGAATCGAACCGGGGACACAAGGATTTTCAGTCCTTTGCTCTACCAACTGAGCTATGGCACCAACTGCGTTAATTTTGCGAGTGCAAAGGTACGCATTATTTTTGAATCTGCCAAATCATTTGACGATTTTTTGTAAAAAATGATATTTCAAACTGTAAGTTGTGTGATTATATAGTGATGTGTAGTGGTTTGAGAGTGGAAATAGGATTGGGTAAGAGTGGGCTTTTGTGGTATAGAAACATAACTTATGTGATGTAAATGCTGCATTATAATAATGTAAAGTGTATGTTCTTGTCATTGTATACCGTTCGCCGCCCGATTGGATTGCGTTCGCCGCCCGATCGGATTGCGTTCGCCGTCTGATTGGATTGCGTCCGCCGTCTGATGAGTAAAGTAGAGCTTTTACAAAACTAAATATGAACTTTTACAACAATAAAGGACTGCTTTTATTGATAAAAAGAATGGTGTGGGTTTCTATGGTGTAGCTCGGTTGGTGCAGCAGAGACTGCTGCACCCCCTATGAGGCTGCGTGGGTATGGTAGGCTGCCACCCCCTCCTATGTTATTTTTCGCTCAGCGGATTCCATCCCTGCGCCTTCAGTTCGAACTCCTGGTTGTCGCGTGTTACGAGCATCTGTCCGAGTTCGGGGCGTGTGATGTGTCCTATCAGCTTCACGTTGTCCATCTGCTGAATCTTCTCGTGGTCGCCGATTGGCACGGTGAAGAGCAGTTCATAGTCCTCGCCGCCGTTGAGGGCGCACGTCGTAACGTTCATGTTCAGCTCCTCCGCCATCACCGCCGTCTGATAGTCGATAGGAATATTCTTCTCGTAGATGCGGCATCCGCAGTTCGACTGCTTGCAGATGTGCATCAGTTCGCTTGAGAGTCCGTCGCTGATGTCCATCATCGCTGTCGGTCGGATGTTCAGTTCGCGGAAGCGTGCTATGATGTCGCCGCGAGCCTCGGTCTGAAGCTGGCGCTGCAGCAGATACTCCTTGCCGGCAAAGTCTGGCTGGAAGCCCTTCAGCTCTTCGAGAGCACGCTTGTCGTTCTTCTTGCGTGCCTCGTCCACCTGCTGGTAGTAGACGCTCTTCTCGCGTTCGAGCAGTTGTAGACCCATGTAAGCCGCACCGAGGTCGCCCGTTACGCAGATAAGGTCGGTGTCCTTTGCTCCGTTGCGGTAGACGATGTCCTCCTTGCGAGCCTCACCGATGCAGGTGATGCTGATGGCGAGTCCGGTGTACGACGATGTGGTGTCGCCACCCACGATGTCTACGCCCCACTTGTCGCAAGCCATGCGTAGTCCGCTGTAGAACTCCTCCATGTCCTCCACCTTGAAGCGTTTGCTCAGCGCAATGCTCACGGTGAGCTGTCGCGGTGTGCCGTTCATGGCGAAGATGTCGCTGATGTTCACCATCGCCGACTTGTATCCGAGGTGCTGCAGGTCGATGTATGTGAGGTCGAAGTGTACGCCCTCCATGAGCATGTCGGTCGTTACGAGCACTTCTGAGTCGGGGTAGTGGAGCACAGCGCAGTCGTCGCCCACGCCCTTCACGGTTGATTCGTTCTTTATTTTTATGTTGTCGGTGAGATGGTGTATAAGACCAAACTCACCGAGTTTAGAAATGTCGGTCATTTTTTTATTAGTTGACGAGTTACGAGTTGACGAGTTACGAGTTACGAGTTGACACGTCAGTCAAGCAGTTATGCTCGGCGAATCATCTCGCGCATGATTTCTGTCATAAGCGGCTGAGCGTTGTTGGCTGCCACCTGTACCTCTTCGTGCGATACCTCAACAGGGGTGTCCTCCAGTCCGAGGTCGGTGATGATAGAGATGCCGAATGTGCGGATGCCACAGTGGTGAGCCACGATAACCTCAGGCACGGTGCTCATGCCTACAGCGTCGCCGCCGAGGCGGTGGTACATCTTGTACTCAGCTGGAGTCTCGAATGTCGGCCCCTGCACGCCTACATATACGCCGTGCATCACGCGGATGCCCTTCTCCTCGGCAATCTGGTCTGCCTCCTTGATGAGAGCGTGGTCGTAAGTTTCGTGCATATCCGGGAAGCGCGGACCGGTTGGGAAGTTCTTGCCGCGCAGCGGGTGCTCTGGGAAAAAGTTGATGTGGTCGGTGATGATCATCAAGTCGCCAATCTTGAACTCAGGGTTCATGCCGCCCGAAGCGTTGCTTACGAAGAGTGTCTTGATGCCCAGTTCGTACATCACGCGGATAGGGAACGTAACGTCCTTCATCGAGTAGCCCTCGTAGTAGTGGAAGCGTCCCTGCATTGCCATGATGTCCTTGCCGCCGAGCTTGCCGAAGATGAGCTTGCCGGAGTGGCCTTCAACGGTAGATATGGGGAAGTTAGGGATGTCTGAATATGAGAACTCGTAGCTGTCGGTGATTTCAGTTGCGAGCTGTCCGAGACCTGTGCCGAGGATGATGGCAGTTTCAGGCTTTGTGGTCATTCTTTCTTTTAACCAAGATGCTGTTTCTTGAATTTTTTCGTACATAGCTTATTATTTTATTGTTGAATTCTTCTTCCCCTCCGAGCATGAATTGTATGCGAATCGGTAGGGCATAGATATTTGATTTTGTTTCTTCTGATAGTCCGTCAAGATGTTCCAATCGGGTTGCGTCCTTCTCCGTTGTTATTATCACTTTCGGTTTGGGCATGGCGGCGAACGTGCTGTTTATCTTTTCCACGTCCTCGGCTGTAAACTGATGGTGGTCGCCGAAGGTGAGCGGTGTGATGCGTTTCGTCACCGTCTGCAGGTCTACCATCATCTGTTCTGGCGAGGCGATGCCTGTGAGCAGCAGAATGTTAGTGTTCTTCGGCAGGGCGTTTAGCGATAGGCGTTCGTCGGAGAACAGCGCCTTCAGAGCGTTGTAGCGCAGCGTTGTGAAGTATAGCTCCTGATACGGATAGAGATTGAGCGCACGTTTCAGTACGCGGAACTCCATCGGTTTCAGGTCTTTCGGACATTTCGTGATGATTACGATGTCGGCTCTCGATGTGCCCTCCTTCGGCTCGCGCATACGTCCTGCTGGCAGCAGCTTGTCGTAGATGATCAGTCGGTGGTAGTCGATGAGCAGAATGTTTATGCCTGGCTTTACATGGCGGTGCTGGTAGGCATCGTCGAGCAGAATGGCGTCCACATCCTTCGTGGCATCATCGGTGGTTAGTCGGTCGATGCCGTGGCAGCGGTCTTTGTCTACAGCCACGTAGATGTCGCTGTATTTGCTCTTCATCTGGAACGGCTCGTCACCTATCTCGGGCATTGTTGTGTCCTTACCGGCGAGCAGATAGCCGTGGCTCTTGCGCTTGTATCCGCGCGAGAGCACAGCCACGCGGAACTTCTCATGCAGCAGATTGATGAGATATTCCACGTGTGGAGTCTTGCCCGAACCGCCCACGGTGATATTTCCTACGGCTATGACTGGTGTGTCGAAACTGCGACTCTTCTTCAGTCCGATATTGAACATCCAATTGCGCAGTCGTACTCCCAAACCATAGAGCCAGCTAAGCGGTAGCAGCCACTCGTTGATTTTTATAAAGTCGCCTTCTGTTCTCACATTTATTATATTTATTACTTGATGCTTATAGCGTATGGTATGCGTGCCTGGAGAGCCTCGCGCTTATCGATAGAGCGCAGCACGGTGAACGGCTGATATAGTTCGCCGAGTGTCTGTCGGAGTTGTGCGTCGAGATATGTACCCGATGACGACATCGAGTTGAGCAAGTCGTCTATCCACGAAGCAGCCGCGGGGTAGTCGCTTGTGTAGTATTCCTTCAGCTTTGCGAGTTCGGCAGCTTTCTTCACCGCGTCGTCGATGCCGCCAAGCTGGTCTACGAGCTTGATGTTGAGCGCGTCGGTAGCGAGCCACACACGTCCCTGGGCAATCTTCTCTACGCTTTCGATAGGGAGGTGTCTGCCGTCAGCCACACGCTGGCGGAACAGACTGTAACCACGGTTCACGCTTGCCTGCAGCATAGCCGTCTCTTCAGCGTTGAACGGGCGTGCCATGAGGTCGCCGAAAGTAGAGTTGCGGTTTGTCTTCACCTCGTCGAAGCGCACGCCGAGCTTGCTTGTGATGAGTCCGCTGAAGTCGGGTATTACGGCGAAGATGCCGATGCTGCCTGTCAGCGTGTTCGGCTGAGCTACGATCCACGATGCTGGAGCCGACATATAGTAGGCACCCGACGCAGCATAGTCGCCCATCGATACCACAACCGGCTTCACCTTGCGCAGTTCGCTCATCTGATGCCACATCTGCTCCGAAGCGTAAGCGTCGCCACCGCCCGAGTTGATGCGCACCACAACGGCTTTCACGTCGTCGTCGTTCATAAGTTCTTCAAGGTCTTTGCACACCTTGCGGCTTGCTATATAGTCGTTGCTGCCGAACATTGTGGCAGCCTTAGGGTCCTGCACGATGTCGCCCGACGCATAGTAGATGGCAATCTTGTCGCCCTCCACTTTCTCGTCCTTCACGTTGAGCATATCGCTGAGAGTGAGCTGCGCAATGTCGTCGTCCTTTTCAAGTTTCATCATCTTCTTCACGGCATCCTTCACCTTATCGCTGTACATCATGCCGTCCACCATCTTCGCCTTTACGAGCGTCTCTGTCGACTGCAGTGCGAGGTACGAGTCGGCGTAGCTGTTGAGCGAGTCGATGCTGATGCCACGGCTCTTCGATACGGCGGTGCAGATGTTCTGCCATGTGCCGTTGATAAAGGTCTGCGTCTGCAGGCGATTGGCATCGCTCATCTTCTCCTCGGTGAATGTCTCGGTGGCACTCTTGAACGTGCCAACCTTCACTACCTCGCACTTCACACCGAACTTAGCCATGAAGTCCTTGTAGAACATGGTCTGCGCTCCGATGCCGTGCCAGTCGACGATGCCCTTCGGATTGATGTACACCTTGTTTGCCACCGATGCCACGTAGTAGGCACCCTGTGTGTAGTAGTCGCCATAAGCCATAATCCACTTGCCGCTCTTGCGGAAGTCTGCAAGCGCGTTGCGTATCTCCTGCAGTGTAGCATAGTTTGTTATTAACGCACCTGCTTCGATGTAGATGCCTTTTATGTCGTCGTTAGCCTTGGCTTTCTTGATTGCTGAGAGGATGTTGTTGAGCCCAGTGCTCTGCGAGTCATCGCCAATGAAAAGGCTGAGCGGATTGTCTGTACCTTGGTCGCTGATTGCTCCCGAGAGGTTGAGCACAAACACCGAGTTCTTCTCAACGTTCTGTGCGGCATTGCCCGACGCTATCATACCGATGATGCTCATCATGCCGATAACGCCCATCACGATGAAGAAGCCGAATATGCCGACCATTGTGGCAAGCACGCTTTTGATGAAGTCTTTCATATCAGAAGTTTATTATTTTAAGTTTATTATTTAGAGTATAAAGTATTATTTGCAAATTTAGTCAAAAAACTTGAATTGTAAGCCTGTTTGACGGAAAAACACTAACTTTGCAGTAGTTTTAAACAAAAATGGCACATTGTTAGATTTTATGCAGAACAAAAACTATATACTTCCTGCCGAGTGGCACCGCCAAGCGTGCGTGCAACTCACATGGCCTCACGAGGATACCGACTGGCTTCCGTACCTTGACGACATCACCGAAACCTTCGTGCAGATAGCCAAGGCTGTGGCTCATTACGAGCCGCTTGTCATAGCTGCTAAGTATCCCGATGCAGTGCGTGCAGAGCTTGAGGAGAGTCTTTCTGCCGAGGAGATGTCGAACGTGCGTATCTACGAGTGCGACAACAACGACACTTGGGCACGCGACCATGCCTTCATCACGCTCATCCCCACAGTAGGAGACAGCGGCATTCACATAGGGGGTGCAGCAGTCTCTGCTGCACCAACCGAGCAAGCGGTGTGTGACTACGGCAAGAATGCCGTAGCCTCCTTTGAGGACGGTGATGCTTCTGACTACGGCAAGAATGCCGTAGCCTCCTGCCGACTGCTCGACTTCCGTTTCAACGGATGGGGCGAGAAGTTTGCTGCCGATAAGGACAATCTTATCAACCGCACGCTTTACGGTAGCGGTGTGTTTGGTGGCGAACGCGTCGACTACGACGATTTTGTGCTCGAGGGTGGCTCTATCGAGAGCGACGGACGCGGCACGGTGCTCACCACGAGCGTGTGTCTTATGGCACCCAACCGCAACCAGCCTCTGTCGCAGGCAGAGGTGGAGCAGGTGTTGAAGGAGCGACTCTGCGCTCGCAAGATAGTATGGTTCGACCATGGACAACTCATTGGCGATGACACCGACGGACATATCGACACCATCGTGCGCCTCTGTCCCGACAACACGCTGCTCTATGTGGGCTGCGACGACGAGAACGACCCGCAGTATGCCGACCTGCACGCTCTTGAGCAGCAACTGAAGGCTGCCACCGATGCCGACGGCAAGCCCTATCGTCTGCTGCGTCTGCCCATGCCCGACGCGCTCTACGATGACGGCGACCGTCTGCCGGCTACCTACGCCAACTTCCTCATCATCAACGGTGCCGTCATCGTGCCTACATACGCACAGGAGGAGAACGATGCCCGTGCTTTGGCTCTCGTGGCTGAGGCTTTCCACGGCTACGACATCATCGGCATCGACTCGCGCACCATCGTTCGTCAGCACGGATCTATCCATTGTCTCACAATGCAGTATCCTGCCGAGTGTCAGTTGGCGAAATAAACGGTTTGCGCAATGGCTATAGTAGAAATTGATTCGCTTGACTTCCCTGGTGTTGAGCTTTTCTCGAGTCTCACGGAAAAGCAGTTGCGCCACAGCTACGAAAAGGGTAGTGGCGTGTTCATTGTTGAGAGTCCGAAGGTCATCGAGCGTGCGTTGATTGAGGGCTACGAGCCCTTGGCTTTGCTTTGCGAGCAGCGTCATGTAGTGGGCGATGCGGCAGATATAATCAGCAGGTGTGGCGACATACCAGTATATACAGGCAGTCGCGAACTGCTTGCTTTGCTCACCGGCTACGTGCTTACGCGCGGCGTGCTCTGTGCTATGCGCCGTCCTGCGGAGCGAAGCGTTGAGGAGGTGTGTCGCGATGCGCGCCGTGTGGTGGTTATCGACGGCGTTGTCGACGCCACCAATGTGGGCGCCATGTTTCGCTCGGCTGCCGCTCTGGGCATCGACGCCGTGCTTATGACGCGCACTTCCTGCGACCCGCTCAACCGTCGTGCGGTGAGAGTGTCGATGGGTGCGGTGTTCTCTATTCCCTGGACATGGATAGACGGTCCTGTCAGCGACCTGAACCGATATGGCTTCCGTACAGCTGCGATGGCTCTCACCGACAATTCGGTGTCTATCGACGACGCTGCGCTGCTCGCCGAGCCTCGTCTTGCCATCGTCATGGGTAACGAGGGCGATGGACTGCCTGCCGCTACCATCGCTGCCGCCGACTATGTGGTGCGCATACCGATGGCGCGTGGCATCGACTCGCTCAATGTTGCCGCAGCTGCTGCCGTGGCTTTCTGGCAGTTGAGATGAGGCTTTCTCGCTGAAAATGGCTAACTTTGCAGCCGAACAAACAACTTTGCAACCGAACAAACAAGCATATAGATTATGAAACACTTGAAAATAGGATACCTTCAGCAGCACAACGTGGCTGACGTGAAGACAAACATACAGCGTCTTGCCGACGGTGTGCGCGACCTCGCAAAGCGCGGTGCCGAACTTGTTGTGCTGCAGGAACTGCACAACTCGCTCTACTTCTGTCAGGTGGAGGATGTAGACAACTTTGACCTTGCTGAGCCTATCCCCGGTCCGTCTACCGACTTCTACGGCGCATTGGCACGCGAGTGCAACGTGGTTATCGTCACATCGCTCTTCGAGCGCCGTGCTCCAGGTCTGTATCACAATACGGCTGTCGTCATGGAGCGCGACGGATCTATCGCCGGCAAGTATCGCAAGATGCATATTCCCGACGACCCTGCCTACTACGAGAAGTTCTACTTCACACCGGGCGATTTCGGCTTCCGCCCGATTCAGACAAGCGTGGGCAAGCTCGGCGTGCTCGTATGCTGGGACCAGTGGTATCCCGAGGCAGCGCGACTGATGGCGCTGCAGGGTGCCGAATTGCTCATCTATCCTACGGCTATCGGCTACGCTGCGTCCGACACCGAGGACGAGCAGCAGCGTCAGCGCGAGGCGTGGACAACCGTGCAGCGCGGTCATGCCGTAGCCAACGGTCTACCCGTAGTGTCGGTCAACCGCGTTGGCTTCGAGCCTGACCCGAGTAAGCAGACACCGGGCATCGAGTTCTGGGGTTCGTCGATGGTTGTGGGTCCGCAGGGCGAGATGCTCTATCGCTCGGCTCCCGACGCAGAGGACAGCGTAGTGATGGAGGTAGACCTCGCACACAGCGAGGACGTGCGTCGCTGGTGGCCTTTCCTTCGCGATCGCCGCATCGACATGTATGGCGAAATAACGAAGCGATTCATCGATTAAAAAAAATATGTTTGCCGTTTTTATCTTCCATATCTGCCAGCCAGGCAGAAAGCGCAAACGTAATATGTTGAAAGCCAGGTACAAATAAACATAACAATGGCTGGCAGATAGATCTAAAGATAGACGAATCTATCAGCTATCTGCCAGCCATTGATGTTATTTTTCCGTTCTCCTGCATTCGTTATACAGAGCCAGTCCTTTTATTGTCAGGAGGTATTTCTGACGCGGATGGCGTGGGGAGTCGGGATATTTCATTGTGACAAGTCCTCCGTTGATGGCAGGAGTAAGAGAGTATTCGATAAAGTTGGGGCGGTTTCTCAATCCTACAGCATCCATCATTTCTCTTATGCCTTTTTCTTCAGTACCAATTGCTATAACCAAACGCTTTACATTTTCGCTCAATGAGCTTACGGAATTGTTTGTACTTGTATGGGTACTTGCATGGGTACTTGTATGGGTACTTGTATGGGTACTTGTATGGGTGCTTGTATGGGTGCTTGTATGGGTGCCGCAATCATCCTGATAGCCAATCAGCATATAGCGGTTTTTCAATTCGTTTTGTTCCTCCAATATCAAATTGCGGAAAAACTTGATTAGAAAAGACTTGTTCGGCTCTATGCCTTTTAATGGGTTGCGATAGTTGGCACGTACTAATGCGTTACGGAAGTACCACGAATTGTTTGCAAACAAATCATTGTTCACCTTGAAGCCGATAGATCTCAGATACTTGATGACGAATACCGCCGTTGTTCTTGTGTTGCCTTCGCGGAATGG
The DNA here is from genome assembly GCA_052272805.1 of Prevotella sp. Taxonomy (GTDB): domain Bacteria; phylum Bacteroidota; class Bacteroidia; order Bacteroidales; family Bacteroidaceae; genus Prevotella. The sequence goes on from DAVZJL010000005.1 coordinate 19,486, forward strand.
GTGGTTCTGCCATAGCAAAGTGACAAAATCGACCAAGTGCTCTATGATTTCATCTGTAGTTAGTCCTTTGTAGTTGAACTCTTTCTCTTGCTGTATATCATACCTCAGTGCCATCATGATATCTGCTGCACGTCCATACACAACGGAGTCGTCTTGAAGCACCCATTCTTTCTTGCTAATGTCGTAAGTGCGTACCTCGCCTGCGTGTTTGAACACACCTTCAAACAGGTGTCTGTGGATATTCAGAAATTCCAAAGCTGTAAATGAGAACGACTTTTCGCTCAGCAGTTTTGCAATATTGGCTGCAACTCGGTCTGCTTCTTCCTTTTCTTCATCGTCCTTGTCATGTGTGGTCTTGTTGATATAATAAGATTTCAGCCGCTCCCTAACATCATCAATGGTGATATCGCCTTCAATATGGCGTACTGCGGTCTCTCTTAGATAGTCGGACACCTTCAGTCCGTCCACATCCTGCAGACCGATTGCTGTACGCCATGCAGAAGCCTTTTCTTGTTTATGCGGCTCTGCCATACGTTCGTAGGCTTCGAAGTCGATATATAATTGCTTGTTAGTATTATCACTCATACGTTTGTTTAATTATTATTATAGGACAAAGACAACCTCGTCGCCGCATATATTGCGCACTTTTAGGCGTAGAGGTTTCTCGTCTGACTGTATGGTTGCATCCCAAAAGCTGCGTGTCTTTGTGCCATTGACAGTAACAGTGCCGGTCTTCTCGATCTTCACCTCCGCATCGCTGTGCCACGGAGCATCTTTCTGTGCATTAGTACAATCTACAGAGAGCCACTCTATGCACTCCAATCCCTCGTCGCTTATTTTTATTGGCTTGAACGTCGATTTCTTGTTGTTTGCTAACTTCTTTCGGTATTGTTGTTCGCCTATGAGATTGAACGCCTCAATCTTCTTCATTATATAGTCGCTGTGGAATGTGAGCATCTTTATTTGCCACTTGGTGAATAGCTCCACCTGCACTTGCGACATTTCCCATGTTGCTTCGTCCTCGATTACTACGTCGTCGAGCACCTGTTTCAAGTCGCGCAATTCTATAGCAATGTCTGTCTGTGTGTTCTCGTCGTGTATGAACTGGCGCAGCTCCTCTATATCTTCTACGTCGATATAGTAAACCACAATCTGCTTCACATCGTTGCCGAGGTCTGGCAATGCTTCGCGTATTATATGGTTCATTTCTGTTTTGTCCATCACTCTGCTACTGCTATCCATGAGGTTGGGCAGATATACAGGCATCTTTCCTTTCTGGCTGTCGTATATGCTACCAGCCCAGAAACGCTTGTCGAGGTTTGTCTCGGTGTTCAGTCCGGGGATGAGTCTCACGAGTTTCTCCATTGTCTGCACCGGATTGCGGAAGAGGCTCACTCCGTCTCTCACTTTCATCATCGTAAACTCTGCTCCGGCACTAACCAGTCTGTCGCGTGCTGTCTGAATGCTATTGATATTCACGTCGTTATGAACAAACTTGCGGCCGAGCTTGTGGGCTACCGCAGCTGTAACTCCGCTGCCTCCAAAGAAGTCGGCTACGAGCATTCCTTCGTTGCTCGAAGCGCTAATTATACGCTCAAGAAGGGCTTCGGGTTTTTGGGTCGAATAGTCGACACGTTGAGAGTCTGTAGATGCGATAAATGGAATTTGCCAAACATCTTTGATGTTCTTTTCTGTAGATATTTCGTAGATAATGTTTCCATCTTCATCTCTTGCACGCATATTTTTACCATCAACTTTTATGCGTTTACTTTGCTTTACAGCATCTTCTCGTTCTTCCTTTATCAATGTGTAATGATACTGATCTGTTTTAGAGTAACGGAAAATTGTATCATGTTCACAGACAAAATCATGAGGACTTGGAGAACCTGTCATTTTGTTTGTATAATACCAAACAATCTCATTTCTAAAGTTCTCCTCACCGAATATCTCGTCCATAAGAATCTTTACATAATGTCCTATGTGATAGTCGAGATGCACATATATGCTTGCGGTATCGCTCATTACAGACTTGATAGCCATGAGGTTCTCGTACATCCAGTTGAGGTAGCGTTCCTTATCCCAGATGTCGCCATACATCTTCTCCTCGAATTCCTGCATATCGCTATTGTCGAGCTGCTGTTCTGCTTCGGTTATAGCCTTCTGCACGAGCGGATTTCTGCGTACATAAATCTTCTTTGCGTAGTCGGCACCAGAAGCGAAAGGAGGGTCGATATATACAAGGTCTATCTCTATGCCTTTGTCTTTGAGGTAGGCACAAGTATATAGACACTCGCCATGCATGACGATATTGCCGTCGGGGTTTGCTCCGACGGTCTCGCTTTCAGTCACCTCGTATAGGGGCATTCCGCGCTGTATGCGTGTTTTCACTTGGTTGTTGTCCTTGTAGAAAAGCATACGGCTTGTGCGTACAAAGTTGTCAAGACGGGCTTGTCCCTCAAGTGTATCCGGATAATATGGTATGTATCTAACTGCCATCGTTGTGCTTATTTGAAGAATTCGTTAATCATTTGTATTGTTTTCTTTATACGCTCCTCGTGTCCGTCTGTATCCTCCAGATATAGGAAGCGGAAGCGGTCGCGCTTATACTGCTCGTTGTTCTTCGGAACGAAAACGTTGCGCATGAATTCGAGTCGTTCCTTGAACTTTGGTGCGTAGCCCTCGCCTTTGGTCTCGATGATGCAGATGCGGTCTATTGCTCCTTCTGCCGTGCGGCTCACCACGAGGAAGTCGGGTACGTATAGTCCGTCGTACATCCAATGTCCGCTGGCGGTTTTGCGGTATGTGCGTATCTTGAACTCGGTGAGTGTATCGTCGCCATTGAAGTAGTATTCAAGATTGCGTTCTTTCATCACTGCTACCAGAGCCTCTGTGAAGTAATCCAGTTCGAGACTGCTGTCGAAGCGGTAGGGCAGATAGTGGTAGGTCTGCAGACGCTCGGGATGAGGATCTTTAGGCAGTTTCGACTGTATTCCAGCCAATGCCGCGTCAATAGCCTCCTGGGGTATGCCCGGAATCTTCTTCATATTCTCAATCAGCTCCAGATCTTTGGCGGACATCTCGCCCTTTTCGGGGTGAGTGTCCCAGTCGAGTATCTCGCGCACGTCGTCCTCCTTTGGGTATATAAGGCTGAGGTCGGCTACGTCTATTGCTTTAAGGTTGTCGAGCGAGAGTATGTTGGCTTCGTCCGGCACCACCTCCTCAACGATGGTAAAGTCGCGCTTTGGCACAAATGCCTTGCGTATCATCGAGCGTATGCGGTAGTGGTCGTACTCGGGGTTGGCGTGTGTCTCGTCGTAGATAGCTTTCAAGCGTGCTTCGTGCTTCGTCAGTTCGGACATGGAGAGTGTGCCGAACGACTCGCGCACGATGTCGTGCAGCCACCATCTGAACGTGTGTAGCTCGGCATCACCTGTGAGTATCTCGTCGTAGCCCGTCACTTTGCCCTCCATGTTCTGGATAGTGACAAGTGCCTTGTCTCTCTTGCATAGTATGGCAGGGTCGGCAAGACGCGCTGCGGTGTCGGGCTGCGAAGCTATGACAATGGTTCTGTATTGCACACGTATCTGATAGAAATCGATAGACGGCACTTCTTTGCGAGAGAAGCGCTCTACGTGTTTCTTCTCAACGGGCGGCTTGCTGCTGAAATCGCTGAGCGTGATGTTTTGCTGCTGTTTCAGCTCCTTGTTCAGTTTCTCGGCGTTTGTTTTGTTGAGCCATACAAGGGCTGTTTCGTGCTCTCCCTTTACCACCTGACGTAGGCAGCGGCATGTGGTCTGCAACACCATGTTGTTAGGGCAGGCTCCTTCGTGCGGCAGTATGACACTGGTAAGGCTTTTGCAGTCCCATCCTTCTTTGCCAATCTGAGCGAGCAGCACTATGCGTACCTTGCTTAGAGGCGATGACAACGAGCCGAATGCTACCTCAGAGCCTTCAGGTTCGGGATATTCTTTGTTGCCCTTATGGCGGCGTAGTATCGTTTCTGCAGGGTTAAGTCCGTACTCGGTCACAATCTCTGCAACGAGAGGGTAGACCTTGTTTTCGAGTGTAGGAATCTGTCCGCAGTAGATGGCAAGTTTTGCGCTGGTGCCGTCTGCATAGACAGTGTCTTTATATGAGTTGAGGAACTCTCGCACACCATTCTGTAGGATTTCTTCAGATGATACATCGACGTGTTTCACTTTCGGGTGTTTCAGAAAGTTGTCTATACCGTCCATCAGTGGGTAATAAAACACTACATTGCTGATGTTCGTGTTCTTAATCGTGAAAGAACCTCCGATGGTGGTTCGCTCTGCCTTGTCAAGATAGGGGGTTCCCGAGAAGCCTAAGACATTGCAGAAATCTCGGCTCTCGGTAGCCCAGTCGGTTACAACCTTGCGCAGTTTGATGTCGCCGTCAGTAGCATGATGCACCTCGTCGATGAAGACGGACAGATGTGGCATCTTTCCTATAACGGAGCGCAGCTCATTGGCTACCTCTATTTTCTTCAGCTCCTCTTTGGTGAGTATCTTCGCTTCGTCCGCAGAGTTGTCAATATGATTGAGAATTACTTTTTCGGCATTTGTCAGTGCTACAATGCCCAGCGCATTGCCTCCCAGCAAGTGGGTGTTAATCTTCTGCGCATTGGGGTTGCGTACAATATTGCTTTTGTTGGCTGATTTCTGTTCGTCGAGCACCTCGAACTTGATAAGGCGTTTGAGTTTCTTGGCTTCTACCTCTGAGAATATCCACGAAGGGTCGAACTCGCGTATGTTCCGAAGGCTTGGTATGATGCTCGACTTCAAGGCTGAAGGTGCGAGTATGAGGAAGTTGTGCGCCCATACCTGATTGTCGGGCTCGTTCTGAGCGAAGTACAGGTCGATGTATATGAACGCTGCCATAAGATACGTCTTTCCGGCTCCCATAGGAAGCGAAAAGAGATAGTCGGTGTAGGTGACGCCATAGAAGATGTCGAGTAAGGTTTGCTCGTAGTCGATTTCTGTAGCATGATGGCGAATGAACTTCTCCAGTTCGGGAGCCAGTTGGCTACCGTTCTTATCTTTTAGGCATGAATACTGGAACAAAGCCAATGCGGCTTTGTTGGTCTCAAGCACATGGCGGGTTTCTACTGTGAGTTCCTCTGTTGCAATCTCTGTTTCATTGAAATATCCTTCTGCGAACAGTTGGTAGAGTGGCTTGCCCTTGCAGGCTATCTTCAGAAAAAGGTAGGTCTTTATGGCTTCAATCTGTGCATCACGCATCATGCCTCGCTGCTCTATGTATAGAAGCATAGGGCGTACGGTGCAGTTGGCTGATTGCAACCATTCGTTACGTTTATTATTTATTAGTTCGTAGAACATCTATCTTCAATTATTAATATGAGTGTCTTATAGGAATGCAAAGATACATATTTTTGGCGAGAAAGTGAGCGGGGAAATCGTTTCACTCTGCTTGCGTCTGTCTGCGTGTGCAATAGAGATAGAACACGCTGACAATTAGTGGCACTGCGACAAGCTCCGTGGCAAGCTGAAAGATGTGTTGATAGTCGAATGTGGTCAGCATGAGGCTGGCGAAGGCGCCTACAACGACGAATGGGGTAGCGATGAGCGTGCGTGCCAAGGCGTGGCGCAATGTGCTGTCGGGCGTGTTGCGCACGAAGCGCGCCACAATCTGCTTCACCGTGCTCAGCGCGAAACCCAGTGCGGCATGACCCACAGCCAGCGAGGCGGCTACGATGCTGAGTGGCGCTGCCGTGTTGTAGCTGAGGAAGAGCAGTGCGGCACCCGGAACGGCGAGCAGCAGGGCTGAGGGCAGCAGCCAACGACATTGTCCGTGTTTCTTTATCGCCTTACCGCCGAGTATGTAGCCTAATGCGATAGCAATGACGGCGATGGTGCCCTGTGTGAAGGCGAACTCCTGTGGCGATAAACCCAGTCCGCCATTATGCGGCTTTGCGATGAGAAAGAGTGGGGCGGTGAGAGCGAGTAATGTCTCGGGCAGGAGGAAGAGGACGAAGAATGTCAAGGCGGTGATGTCGTCCTTGCGCTTCAGCATACGACGCAAGGATATTCTGAACTCACCACGATGTAGCCCCATTGTTGACTTCGGAGTTACATAACCATGTGCGCCTCCTGGCAGAAAGATGGTGTGCCAGAGCCACAGGAACAGTTCCACGCCTGCCATTACGTAGAACACAAGGCTCCACGAATAGCGTATGTTGCGTGTTACAACTTCCATATTGCCAGCTATCATCATCATCACTCCGCAGCCGAAGAGGAGGGCCATAATTGATGTTGTGGTGTTGTGGTGTTGAGGTGTTGGGTTTTGTTGGTGCACTTGAGACAAGTGCACCCCCTGAGAGATTTGTTGGTGCATTTGAGACAAATGTACCCCCTGAGAGATTTGTTGGTGCACTTGAGACAAGTGCACCCCCTGAGAGACTTGTTGGTGCACTTGAGACAAGTGCACCCCCTGAGAGATTTGTTGGTGCACTTGAGACAAGTGCACCCCCTGAGGGGTGTCGACATAGAAGCGGTGCAGGGCGATGTTGTAGAACACGGCGGAGCCGACGAAGAACGGCATGAAGCACACCGTGCCTAACAGCCAACTGCTCGTGTGGAGCGTGAAGGCTACGGCAGCGAGCGAGAGAGCGGAGATGAACTGTGTAGATAGTATCCACACCTTTGTGGTGCCCCAAAAGTGGGTCACTACCATCTCGAACAATGGACGCAGCAACACCGGTAGTGAGAGTAGGGCGATAGCGAGTGCGGTGTCGGCGGTGTCGAGCCCCATACGGCGCAGCATCACCATGGTCAGTACAAGCACAGACACAGCCACTCCGTCACCGAACATCAGCGACGGAAACCACAACCAGCGGGTCTTTGCACCTCTGCGGTGTGGTCGGTGGGTTGTTGTCTTTTGCTTGTCTAACATTATGAGTTTTGAATTTTGAGTTTTGAGTTTTGAATTGTTGCCTTCGGCAATTTTGAATTTATGAGTTTTGAGTTTTGAGTTTTGAATTATGAGTTGCGAATTCTTAATTCAAAATTGAATAACTCAAAATGCGCGTAGCGCATAATTCAAAACTCAAAATTCAAAACTTTCTACTCCTTCTTCTTTCCGAACTCGGGGTCAATCTTCAGGAATGCTGTCACGAGGAACGTAATCAAGCAGCACGCCATCACGAAGATGAAGAACATCTTGTAGCCCATTATATCCTTAACGTAGCCCGACACCATGCCCGGCAGCATCAGTCCGAGGTATGAGATGCCGGTGCATATAGAATAATGTGAGGTGCGGAACTTGCCCTGACTGTAGAATAGCATATAAAGAGTGAGCACGGTGAAGCCCAAACCATAGCCGAATTGCTCCACGAAGAGGCACGATGATATGACCCACAGATTGGAGTCGAGCGTGTAGCTGAGGTATATGTACACTACGTCGGGCAGCGTAATGGCGCAAACCATAGGCCACAGCCAGCGCTTCATGCCGTCGCGACTGACGAGCACGCCGCCGATGATTCCGCCCAAGAGCAGACCGATGAGTCCCACCGTTCCCTGCGCCAAGCCGTACTCCTCGGGTGTCAGAGCCATTCCGCCTTCGGCTGTAGGGCGCATGAGGAATGTCTTAGTCATCGTGTTCAGCAGTGCCTCGGGAAAGCGGTAGAACAGTAGGAAGAGCATAACGAACACGGTCTCCTTCGCACCGAACTTGCAGAAGAACGTGGCGAGCATTGTCTTCAGTTCGTGTGCCACCTCTCCTACGCTCTTCTCCGAACTAACATCGTCGGCAGGACGCGGCATCATACGGCAGTGGTAGAGCCAGATGCCGATGAAGAGTGCCGCGAGCGCGTAGAAGATAAGTGTCCAGGTGTAGACCACCGACATATTCAGTTGATGTTCTAATATGCCGGCGAGCGATACGAGTGCGCCGTTCACGAAGATGACGGCGAGTCGGTAGAACGTGTTGCGCAGTCCGACGTACTTCGCCTGGTTGTGCTCGTCGAGCTCTATCATGTAGAAGCCGTCGGCAGAGATGTCGTGCGTGGCACTGGCGAACGCCATTGCGAAGAGGAAGAACATCGTGCCCTGGAACCAGAACGACGTAGGCAGCGTGAAGGCGATGCCTGCCAGCGCACTGCCCATGAGCAGCTGCATCGTGAGCACCCACCAACGTTTTGTCTTCAGCAGGTCGATGAACGGGCTCCATAATGGCTTAACCACCCAAGGCAGAGCCAACCAGCCCGTGTAGAGTCCTACCTCGGCATCGCTCAGCCCCATCTGCATCAGCATTACTACCGACAGGGCTGTAACGACAACGTTGGGCAGACCTTCTGCGAAATATAATGTGGGGATCCATGCCCACGGATTGGTCTTTTTCAATTATTAATTTTTAATTTTTAATTATTAATTATTGCCAAAGGCAATTTTGAGTTTTGAATTTTGAATTTTGAATTTTGAGTTATTCTCGGCTTCGCCTGCGATTTTGAGTTTTGAATTTCTGAGTTTTGAGTTGCGAATTCTTAATTCAAAATTGAATAATTCAAAATGCGCGCAGCGCACAATTCAAAACTCAAAACTCAAAATTCAAAACTACTTATAAATCTTCTTTATCTCCGCTCCGCGGTAGTAGTGCAGCAGGATTTGGTCGTAGTTGTAGCCGTTGGCGCCCATTACTGCGGCACCAATCTGGCAGAGTCCTACGCCGTGACCCCATCCTGCACCCGTGAGTCGGAATGTCTGTGGCACGCCGTTCTTGATGTCCTCCTTGTCTACGACGAACGCACTGCTGTAGAGATGTGTGTTGCTCAGTGTGCGACGTATCTCCAGCTCCTTGCCGATGGTGAATGTGCGCTCCGAGCCCACAATCTTCAGACGGCAGATGCGTCCGCTGCGTCCACGTTCCATCGGCACGAGGTCGAGAATGTTGCCGAACTCCATCTTTAGTTTCTCCGAGATGAGACTCTTCAGCTCCTCCTGCGTGTATGTCACGTGCCAGCGATAGAAGTCGGTAGTCTCTTGGTCGTAGTCGTTGAGCACCTCCGAGAGAATCTTCTTGTCGTCGGTGTTGCAGAACGACTCTGGTGCGGTGCGTATCCAACGCTCAGCATTTTCTTCTATTGTAAGATCGGGCAGTTCGGCTGCTGCGGCGTTGTTGCATCCGCAAGAGCTTGCGTCAGCCGTGTCGCGTACAGATACGAGGTATGGCTTCTTCACGTTCTCCCAGCAATACTGGAACTCCTCCGTTGCACCTCCGCAGCACTTGCTGAAGCGTGCGTCGCATATCTCGTCGTTGTCCATCAATATCTGTCCACGTGTGGCATGAATAGCCTCTGCCACATGCTTGCTTGTAGCCTTCGTTATGCCTTGATAGCGTTGGCAGTGGTCGTCGGCGCATACATCGAAGATGGTATGATCCTCGCGGTCGTACCACTTTATCAGTTCGTCATCTTTGCGTATGAATGAGAAGAAGCCGCTGCCTCCGGCACCTGTCTGCTGCTTGTGGCGCTGCTCAATCTGCGCCAGCAGCCAGCTGCGCGAGATGACGGCGTGCGCCTTGAGCAGTTCGAGGCTCGATGTGGCACTCATCTCGCTCGATATGACACTCTCCAGATACGACTCTACGGGCAGCTCGTTGATAGCACATACGCGGTCGGAGTCTACCACGAGGCGCAGCGTGCCGAGGAAGGTCTGTGTCTCCTGACGCTCCCAGTGGAAGTTCACGCCTATTGTTACGTCGTGCAGTGAGAACGAGGCATCGTTCTGCTGCGGATGGAAGGTTAGTTCACGATACTGGTTGCCGTTCCACAGGATGCCACCCTCGTGGAACTCAACCACCTGCTCGCCCTCAATCAGGTTGCCCTTAGCCATGTACGGCTTGTTGAGCGAGAACGAAATCTTCGCACCGCTCACGATGCCCACCGACACCATCGGCTGCTTGCCAGCGAAGTGGGTGTTAGCTGACGGGGCTTCGGCTGCCAGTGTGTGCAATTTCTCCACCGCCTCGTTGAAGGCAGCTTCGCTCATGCCACACTCCTGCAGTATAGCTATAGCCTCTTCTGCGGTCAGCGTCTCGAAGTCTTCGGGGCGTGGTGTGACTATGAAGCCCGCCATGTCGAGCGAGCCCGGACTGACGAGACGCTTCTCCTCGCCGTCGGCAAAGTAGCAGTCGGGGCGATGCTTCGTACGTGGTATCACCACCACCTGATAGTCGTCGCCGTCGCGCCATGCTATGATGTTCATCATCGGTTCGGTCTCGCCGCCGTGCATCGGCAGTGCCGAATAGAGCTTGCGGAAGAGCTGCTCGCCCGTGTGTTGGTCGGTGGTGCGTATAGAGAATACGGGCACGGCGAAGCCACGCACGGCAGCCACCGCACCACGCTCGTCCTTGCTCAGCAGCACCTCGCTGTTGCGGCTCAGTCGGGGCCAGTTTGTCTGCAGCGGTAACATGCCCGAACATACAGCCTGGAAGTGCATGTGGTCGGGAGCTGATGCGCCGCACTTCGGTCCGTTGTAGAACACGGTGAGCGTGGGGTAGGCGTTGAGCAGTCGGTAGATCTCGCCATAGTTCATGCCGATGCTCTGCGGACGGTGTGTGCGCAGTGGTATAGTATAGTGTTGCGGCATGATAGGGAAGGGGTTGATGAGTAGCGTGAAGTTCTTGTCCACCTGTTTCTGCATCTGCTCCTTCGGTCGGTTCTGCTCGCAGAGGAAGCACGGACGTTCAGCGATTGTCTTGCGGTCGATGTTTGCGCCCGTAGACACGATGCGTGCAGGGTTAAACTGCAGCTTGAGCGTGGTCTCTCCGCACGCCAACTCGCGTGTCTTCACGTTGCGCAGGTCGTGGAAGTGCTGGCGTGCATCCTCCCATACCTCCAGCTGGCGGTTGAAGAATCGTTGCAGCGAACTGTCTGCCGAGGCATCCGCTGTGCCCTCAGAGAGCTGCTGGCGCGCCGTAATCTCGAGCGTGCGCAGACGGTCTTTGTAGAGGTTGTTGGCGTTCTGTCGTTCAATGCTCAGTGCAGCGTCGCTGTTGCCGTCCCAACGGCGGCACAGGTACAGCTCGTCGAAGATTCTGCCTATGCGATACTTGCGACTGAAGGCAAGTCCAAGAGCGTAGTCCTCGCCATATGAAGTGTTCGGAAACTGTATCTGGCGCAGGATAGGTGTGAAGAAGGCGCGTGGTGCACCGAGTCCGTTGATGCGCAGCGCGTTGTTCGGTCCGTTCTGTTCGGTCCACTCCTTGTGGTCGATAAGTCCGGGCGGGAGCGTTTCGAGCTGGAAGTTGCACATACGATAAGAGCCCACAATCATTGCTGCCCCCTGCTTGTGAAACTCGTCAACGATGCGCTGCAGCGTCTGTGGCGACGAGTAGAGGTCGTCGCTGTCGAGCTGCACGGCGAAACGTCCGCAGCGTGCGTCGTCGACAGCCACGTTCCAGCAGCCACCGATGCCGAGGTCGGTGCGCTCCGGAACGATGTGTATGAGTCGATTGTCCTCAGCGGCAGCCGCTTCGAGTATTGCGGAAGTGCCGTCGGTGGAGTGGTTGTCCACCACGATGACATTATATTTGAATGTTGTCTTCTGCGCGAGAGCCGAACCAACGGCGTCGGCGATGGTCTTCGCGCGGTTGAACACGGGTATGACGACCGAAGCCTCGAACGCGAAGTCCTGCTCGCTGTAGTCGGGCTTGGTGTACTTCGATGTGTCTACCGTAGCACCAATCTTGTCCAAGTGCTTTGTCGCTACCTGCTCCATCTCTATCTGCACTTCGCGGTTGCGCGGGTTGACGTAGTCGAATTGTCGTTCGCCGCTCTTGCGTGAGTCGGTCTCCACCTGTGTGTACAGATACTCGTTCAAGTGGAATATCTGCGCCTTGCGACTGATATACAGGCGCAGGTCGTAGAAGCCAGCCCACTTGTAGTCGGTCTGTTGTTGCTTTGCTGCGTACTCGTGCAGTAGCGACGCGCGTATTAGCACGAGCTGTCCGAAGTCGAAGTCGTCGCGTATGCTACCCGTCTGATAGTCGATGGTGGGGTGTTTCTCCTGCACATCGTCCTTCTGTATGTAGCTGTCAGCGTACACCATTCCGGCGTTGCTATCGGTAGCCACGCGCAGCAGTCGCTCAAGAGCGTATAGTCCGAGATTTACAGGTGTGTGCTTTAGGCTTAGCAGCACGTATTCGGCATCCGTATGCTCTTCGATGGTGAGTAGTGTCTTTGTCGAAGTGAGCCCGTCGATGGTTATCACGGTGCAGTTGCTGATGCTGTCCGTGTCGCCGCACGCGCAGATGTCGCTTGTGTCGCTCACGAGCAGGTTAATATGCTGTGTCGTCTTGCTTTGGCTCAGCGTCTGCAGCGAGTCGGCAATCTCAGCTACATCGTTGCAGGGCAGAAAGCAATCAATTTTTTCTCTCATTGTTGTTTATAGTTTTTGCAAGTCCGCAAGAAACGCTTTCAGTGTTACCACGTCTACTTTCGGAAATGATATTTGTTTCAGAATATTGAAGTGATGGTCTTGTGTTACAATATACTTTGCGTTGCCAATAATGGCGCAGTCTATTAATTTCTTTCGTGAAGATTCTCAAAGCTTTCGAACTTTGCCTCGTTCATCTTTCCGTTAGCCCACATAGCGTCTATCTCCTCCTTCGCTTTCTTTGCGAAGAAATCGGATATCGCTTGTTTCAAGTCAGCTAAAGCCTCGGGACTTTTCACCCATTGCATCATATTGAGTATATCAATCTGTGCATCGTTCAGTACTGTTGCTGCCATATTGTTTGCTTTAAAGTTATTAGTAAATGTCCTTTTATTAGATTAAGATGTGCGCTTCCGCGCAAAATCTATATGCAAAAGTAATGTTTTTTATCTGAAAAACGGAGTAAATTAGGCTGAATTTATGCGTTTATTGCGAAATGATTTTGGTGTTCGGATTATTTGCAGTAATTTTATACATTGAAAACAAATCGATTACTCTAAAACAACATATTTCGCGATGAACAAGAACATTCTTTTAGCGGGTGCCGCACTCTCTGTAGTGCCCTCGCTCGTGGCAGCAAAAGCACCGCAGAAGCATGTGCAGCCGAAGCAACCAAACATTATATTTATATTGTGCGACGACATGGGCTACGGCGACCTCGCTTGCTACGGACAGCCCTATATCAGTACGCCCAACATCGACCGCATGGCTGAGGAGGGAATGCGCTTCACGCAGGCTTACGCCGGCTCGCCGGTGTCTGCGCCCTCGCGTGCTTCGATAATGACGGGTCAACATTCGGGTCACGGACACGTGCGCGGCAACCGCGAATACTGGTCGAACGACCGCACTGTGATGTACGGCAACAATGTTGACTTCGCCGTTGTGGGGCAGGAGCCATACGATCCGCAGCACAAGATACTGCCCGAGATGCTGAAAGACCACGGCTACACCACAGGTGTCTTCGGCAAGTGGGCTGGCGGCTACGAAGGATCGCCCTCTACGCCCGACAAGCGCGGCGTGGACGAGTTCTACGGCTACATCTGCCAGTTTCAGGCGCATCTGTATTACCCCAACTTCCTCAACCGCTACTCGCGCTCTATGGGCGACACAGCGGTAGTGCGCGAGGTGATGGAGCAGAACATACAGTACCCCATGTTCGGACGCGACTACCATAAGCGCCAGCAGTATTCAGCACGCATCATTCACGAGAAGGCACTCGAATGGATTGGTCGCCAGGACGGCAAGCAGCCCTTCGTGGGCTTCCTCACATACACCTTGCCTCACGCCGAACTGGCTCAGCCCTACGACAGCATCGTGGAGGGCTACGAGAAGAAGTTCTTTGTCGACAAGACGTGGGGCGGACAGGAGGGCTCACGCTACAACGCCGTGGAGCATACCCACGCGCAGTTTGCCGGAATGATAACCCGTCTCGACCAGTACGTGGGCGAGGTGATAGCAAAGTTGCGCGAGAAGGGGCTTGATAAGAACACGCTCGTCATCTTCACCTCCGACAACGGACCTCACGAGGAGGGCGGCGCCGACCCCGAATTCTTCGGACGCGACGGCAAGCTGCGTGGACTCAAGCGTCAGTGCTACGAGGGCGGCATACGCATACCGTTCATAGCGTGGTGGCCCGGACACGTAAAGGCAGGCGAGGTGAGCGACCTGCAGTTCGCCTTCTACGACCTCATGCCTACGTTCTGCGACCTTGCCGGCGTGAAGAACTTCCGTAAACGCTACACCAACCGCAAACTCGCGGGCGATGGCTTCGACGGACTCTCCATCGCTCCGACACTTCTCGGCGACAATTCCAAGCAACAGCAGCACGAACACCTCTACTGGGAGTTTCACGAGACCGACCAGATAGCCGTGCGTCGTGGCGATTGGAAGTTGATAGTAGTAGAGGGCAAACCGCGCCTGTACAACCTCGCTACCGACTTGCATGAGGATAACGACGTGAGTGCTGCGCATCCGGACGTGGTGGCAGAACTCATAGAGGTTATACGTAAGGAGCATGTCGATAACGAGTTGTTCAAAGTGACACTGCCTTATTAACTTTTGTCATCGTTCTTCGAACGCCGTCCGATTGGATTGCGTCCGCCACCCAATCAGATTGCGTTCGCCGTCCGATCAGATTGCGTTCGCCACCCGATCAGATTGCGTCCGCCACACGATGACTTAAGTGGCACTTTAATGTGTCAAAACCACTACTTTTAAGTGGCAGATATGTTGCTGTAGTATAGCATATCTGCCACTTTTTCATTGTCAATTCTGCCATTTCAGGCTACAAACATATTGCAAATCTGTCACAGAAATGCAAATTTACGACAATTACTTGACTAACATCAAAAATATACGACAACTTTAAAAATAAACGAATTAATGCTTGTGTGCGAACACAAATAGCACTACCTTTGCATCAGAAATAAACGACGAGGCTGCGCAGGAAGCGCGGCTGACGGTTGCCGAAAGGCAAGAAATAGAAGCGTAATTAGGGATAACAAAGTAAGAATTAAAGAAAGAAAGGGTAACATTATGGTTATTTTTAGTTTTATTTTTGCGATTTGTTGTGCTGCTCTTGCAGAGGCTGTAAAGGTAAACAACAAGATTAACCTCAAGAAGTAACAAGTGCTGAAAGCACTGTTGCGCTGAGGAGCAAACAAATGAGAAACACAGAAAAACACAAGTAGGATAACAATTAAAAAAGAAAGGATTAAAATTATGATGATTTTCGGATTTATCTTCGCAATTTGTTGTGCAGCCATCGCAGAGGCTGTTCGTGTAAACAACAAGATCAACCTCACAAAGTAAAAGTGAGTTTGCTCAGACAATAGTAATAAAACGATATATAAAAAGCGGTTGCATGAGCCTTCGGGCACGTGCAACCGCTTTTTGCGTATGTAGCTTTCACCGCGCCCTTATGCGGAAAGTCCCTCATAAAATGTAGTGATGTGGCAGAAAGTCCCTCATAAAAATGTAGTGATGTGGCGGAAAGTCCCTCATAAAAATGTAGTGATTCGATGAAAAGTCCCTCATAAAAATGTAGTGATGTGGCGAAAAGTCCCTCATAAAAATGTAAAATACTTGTTTTTGTCGCTGATTATCAGTATCGATACAATAAAACCGCCGTCTCTGCGTTATTAATATTACGATGAAGCATATCCATATATATATAATAATGTGCGTGCTGGGCGTGTTCGGCTTCAGCGCGTGCGACGATATCGACGATTTCACGATGTCTTCGTCACATCTGCTGACATTCTCTACCGACACGGTGCGCATTGACACCGTGTTCTCAACCGTGCCTTCCTCTACGCGCGACTTTTGGGTGAGCAACCGCTCGGGTAAGGGGCTGCGTTGCACATCAGTGCGCCTCGAAGGAGGCAATCAGAACGGATTTCGTGTGAACGTAGACGGAGTGTACCTGAGTCCGGAACAGGGCTACAAGGCAAACGGCATAGAGGTGCGCAACAAGGACAGCATACGCGTGTTCGTGGAGGTGACTACAGCCGTGAACCACGGCGACGAACCGAAGGAGCTTAATGACCGTCTCGTGTTCGCGCTTGAGAGTGGAGTGGAGCAGAAGGTGGTGCTCAATGCGTGGTCGTGGGATGCCGACTTTGTTCGCAACAAGACCATTGCGAGCGACTACACTATAGCTGCCGGAAAACCGTTCGTGGTGTACGGTCCGCTGACCGTAGAGGAGGGTGCTACGCTCACCATAGCACCCGGCGCAACGCTCTTCTTTCACGACGGGGCAGGCATTGATGTGAAGGGACGGCTCGTCTGCAAAGGCACCGCCGACCAGCCCATCACGCTGCGTGGCGACCGTCTCGACCATATGTTCGACTATCTGCCATACGACCGCATGAGCGGACTATGGAACGGCGTGCACTTCCTGGAGAAGTCGTATGACAACCAGATGGAGTTCACCGATTTGCACAGCGCGTTCCATGGTGTGCGTGTCGACTCGTCGGACGTGGCACGACAGACACTCACCATAGCCAATTCCACAATACACAACTGTCAGGGACACGCGCTGTATGTAGAGAATTCGAAGGTGACGGTGGAGAACTCGCAGCTGACGAACGCGCTGAACAACTGCTTGGGCGTGGACGGAGGCGACGTGCAGGTGAACAACTGCACGCTGGCACAGTTCTATCCGTTCGACTCCAACCGTGCCAGTGCGCTCAACTTCTCGGCTCTGAAGCACCCGCTGCAGCAGTTCGTCTGTCGCAACACGCTCATCACGGGCTACAGCGCCGACGAGATGATGGGCGGAAAGCCCGTGAAGGATGCCGCAAGCGAGGATGCCGCAGAACCGAACGCTTTCAACTATAAGTTTGAGAACTGCGTGATACGCACCCCCGAGGTGACGGACGAGGAGGAAAAGCCGCACTTCGTGAACGTAGTGTTCGAGGAGAAAGAGAATGCCGACTCTGTCTGCACCAACCACTTCCGAAAGGTGGACGGCGACAAGCAGGACTATGACTTCCGACTCGCAAAGACATCAGTGGCTATCGACCGCGCCGACCCTGCTACGGCTACCAAAACCGACCGCAACGCTATGCCGCGCGACGAGCGACCCGACGTGGGAGCATACGAATTCAAGGAGGAAAAGACGGAAGAACCTAATCCGCAAGAGTAAGGTTTCATCATCTCGCCATCTCACCAAGGTTTCACCATCTCACCATCACCGCCACCACTTTTTACTTTTTTACTTTTTTACCTTTAAAAGATGAAAGAAATAAACATCAACATTCGCGTTGAGCACTATCAGCTCGACGAACTGAACACTGCTGACCGCGAACTCGTAGAGCGTGCGTTGGAAGCCACCAACGGCGCATACGCTCCATACAGCAATTTTTATGTAGGAGCAGCATTGCGCCTCGCCGATGGCACCATCGTAACAGGCGCAAACCAAGAGAACGCAGCATTCCCATCAGGCACGTGCGCCGAGCGCACAGCCATCTTCGCAGCACAGGCAAACTATCCCGACCAGCCCGTTTCGACACTCGCTATCGTGGCACGCAACAAAGGCGGACTGCTCGACGAGCCAGTGAGTCCATGCGGAGCCTGTCGCCAGGTGATACTCGGTGTGGAAGACCGCTACAAGAAACCCATCCGCGTGCTGCTCTACGGCAAAAAAGGAGTCTACAGCCTGCAGTCGGCTAAAGATCTGCTGCCCTTCTCGTTCGTCGACGACAGCATGAAGTAAGGCAGGCAGAAGCCAGTGTCGGCACAAACGAAATAATACAGTAACAAAATTTATATCAATGATATAGCCTTCTTTGTTCTTTTTTTAGTAATTTTGCACTTTAAATAGAACATACGCGATTTCATACGCTAAAGAAAGAACAAAGAAATAGCAAAATAAAATTATGAGCAAACAAGTAGAAAAAATCAAGGAACTGGTCGCTAAGCGCGAACAGGCTCGTCTTGGTGGCGGCGAAAAAGCCATTGAGAAGCAGCACGCACGCGGCAAATACACAGCACGCGAGCGCATCGAGATGCTCGTCGACGAAGGTTCGTTCGAGGAGTACGATATGTTCAAGAAGCATCGTTGTACTAACTTCGGTATGGAGAAGAAGCATTACTATGGCGACGGTGTCGTAGCAGGTAGTGCTACAGTAGGCGGCCGTTTGGTTTACGTATATGCTCAGGACTTCACCGTCAACGGCGGTTCGCTCTCTGAGACAATGGCACAGAAGATTTGCAAGGTGATGGATATGGCTATGACCATGGGCGCACCGGTAATCTGCATGAACGACTCGGGTGGTGCACGTATTCAGGAAGGCATCTGCGCCCTCGCTGGCTACGGCGAGATCTTCGAGCGCAACATCCTCGCTTCGGGCGTTATCCCACAGATCTCGGCTATCATGGGCCCGTGCGCAGGCGGTGCAGTTTACTCGCCGGCTCTCACCGACTTCATCATAATGAAGGAGCAGACATCATACATGTTCCTCACAGGTCCGAAGGTTGTGAAGACCGTTACGGGCGAGGACATCGACGCTGAGCACCTCGGCGGTGCATCGGTACACGCTACGAAGAGCGGTGTGACACACTTCGCTGCAAAGACAGAGGAAGAGGCTATCGAGATGATAAAGAGCCTGCTCTCGTTCATCCCGAGCAACAACACAGAAGAGGCTCCGCGCGTAGAGTGCAACGACCCAATCAACCGTATGGAGGACTCTCTCAACGAGATTATCCCCGACGACCCGAACAAGGCTTACGATATGTACAAGGTTATTGGTGCCATCACCGACAATGGCGAGTTCTTTGAAATACAGCCTAAGTTCGCTAAGAATATCATCATCGGTTTCGCACGCTTCAACGGTCAGAGCGTTGGTATCGTAGCCAACCAGCCGGCTGCTTACGCAGGCGTTCTCGATGTTAACGCAAGTCGCAAGGCAGCACGCTTCGTGCGCTTCTGCGACGCATTCAACATTCCTATCGTGTCGCTTGTCGACGTGCCGGGCTTCCTGCCGGGTACAGGTCAGGAGTACAACGCCGTTATTCAGCATGGTGCACAGTTGCTCTACGCTTATGGCGAGGCTACCGTTCCTAAGATTACAATCACTCTGCGCAAGAGCTACGGCGGTTCGCACATCGTTATGGGCTGCAAGCAGCTGCGTTCAGACCTCAACTTCGCATGGCCGTCTTCAGAGATTGCGGTTATGGGTGCAAGCGGTGCTGTTGCAATCCTCTGCGGCAAGGAAGCTAAAGCTAAGAAGGAAGCTGGCGAAGACGTTCAGGCATTCCTCGCAGAAAAGGAAGACGAGTACACTGAGAAGTTCGCAAACCCGTACGAGGCAGCTTCTTACGGCTATATCGACGACGTAATCGAGCCGCGCAACACACGTTTCCGCATCTGTCGCGGTCTGGCACAGCTCGCTACAAAGCGTCAGCAGCTGCCAGCTAAGAAGCATGGTTGTATGCCGATGTAATTATTTAGTTGACAAGTTGACAAGTTGACAATTTGACAATTTGACAATTTGACAATTTGACGAGTTGACGAGTTGATAATTAGATAAATAGATAAGTATGGACAAGAATATCTATGCTGCCATTGCAATGGCTCTATACGAGTATCAGGGCAATAACGTACACGATAAAGAACCGGGCTTCATCACCATACAGCCGCGTCAGACTATGTGGAACGCTAAGTTCTTAAGTTTAACAGCAAAACCATAAAAAGAAATGAAAGAGTTTAAATATACAATCGACGGCAAGGAGTACAAGGTACAGATAGAAGACGTTGAGGGCAATATCGCCGACGTAACCGTAAACGGTGATGCCTTCAAGGTAGAGATGGAGCAGGAGGCTGAGCCAGAGAAGAAGAAGGTAGTGCTTGGTCAGCCAGCTGCCGAAGCAGAGGAAGGCGAGACAGCAGCTGCTGCCAACGTGAACACAGCTAACGCGCTCAAGGCTCCGCTGCCAGGTGTCGTAACCGAAATAAAGGTTGCTGTAGGCGACGAGGTGAAGGCTGGCGACGTAGTCGTTGTGCTTGAAGCAATGAAGATGGCTAACAATCTCGAAGCTGAGAAGGACGGAAAGGTGACGGCTATCTGCGTGAAGACTGGCGAGAGCGTACTTGAGGACTCTCCGCTCGTAGTGATTGAGTAGAAATACTATATATATAATAGAATAAGGTAGAATTGTTAAAGTTCTACCTTATTTTTGTATATTATTCAAAAAAAATTTGGACTTTATTATATTATTTAATACTTTTGTACTCAAAATAACTAAATAACCGACTTTATGAAGAAAATACTATTACAAATTGTCTTCTTTCTATCTGCAACGATAGCAATGGCGCAAACCGATATTCAGTTCTCTATATTGAAGGCAGAGGCAGATGGTATGTCAGCATCTGTGACCAACGCACTCGACTTGAAGCTTCGTCAGGTGTTCGATCGCAATGGAGCTGGTGCTGCTGATCTTTATAATGTGTTTGCCATAGAGCCAACTATATCTGTAGAGAAGATAATCTCTACTAAGGATGGTGTCGTGCTTGACGTGCCTATCGCACAAGGCGAGTTAGTGCTCATTGCCAAGAACATTATCGATGGTGCCGAATATTACAGCACATCAATTGAATTGGAGGGCGAATCGCTTGGTAGCAAGGATAAGGCCATGAAGTCGATGATAAAGGGCATCAAGGTGACTGACCCTGCCTATAAGCAATTCATCAATACTGCACGCAAGAAGATTGAAGAATACTATTCTACCAATTGTGCTTTCATATTGCAGAAAGCAAAGGCTCTTTACAACCAGCGTCGTTACAAAGAAGCTATCAGCTATCTCTCTGCTGCTACAGCTAATATCCCATGCTATGATCAGGCTTACGCTCTGCAGGAGCAAATTCTTGCAAAGTTGGGAACAAAGCCAGACACAGTGATTGTTGAAAAGGTGGTAGAGAAGCCAGTCGTAGTAGAAAAGGTGGTAGAGAAACCCGTTGTTGTGGAGAAAATTGTGGAGAAACCAGTGCCTGCTGAAGCTCCCGCTGCTCCTAAGTGCGAGATAACAATCTCTATGAACGACCTCGAGTTCCGCATACTTAGCTGTAAGGGTGAACCTACACAGCGACGCATCACACTCAAAGCCGAATATGTCAACCAGAATGTGAACATCGAAAATGGTGATATATCAATGGAAGTGGTCATTGACGATAATGGTAAAGAACTGCCACGCGCCAACAAAGCTGTGTTAGCAAATGGTTCATCGTACGAATGGGTTAGTATGCCTGCACGTGTCAATCTGAAGCACGACTTCTACATTGTCAATTATGATCATCCTATGGAGACTATTTCGTATATGAAGCTAAAGGTGCGCAATGGTTATGTAGAGATTCGCAACTTGAAGGTGGATTGGTAATAAAAACTACCCAATACATTTACTGATACTAACGATAAACTTTAAACAACTTATTATGAAGAGAATATCATTGACTTTGTGTCTGCTCGTAGCCACATGCTGTATGTCATTAGCACAGACAAAAGTTGTGGAGCGTAGCGCAAAGAAAGCTCCTGAGTGGGTCAATACGGCTAACCCAAGTGCACTTGTTGTCACCGTTACCGCCAATACCATAGCAGATGCGCAGGTGAAGGCAATGGCTGAGGTTACAGAGCGCATCATCCTCTCTGTAGCAAGCAACGTAAGCGTGTCGCAGCGCAATGAGTCGAGCGAGATAGTGGAGGACGACAACGTGCAGTCGCGCGATGAATTTACACGTCTCTCGAAGATAAAGTCGGCTAACTTACCTTTCCTTAAAGGTATCTCGTCGAACAAGATAGCTGGAATATACTGGCAGCGTGTTCAGGACAAGAAGACGGGCAAGAGCTACTACGAGTATTCGGTGCTCTATCCTTACTCTCGTCGTGAACAGCGCACACTGCAGGCAGAGTTTGAGGCTCTCGATCAGGAGATGACCGCTAAGTACGAGGCTTTGGCACAGAAGATAGACAACATTGAGTCGGTAGAAGATATCAAAGCTGCTACTACTGAGCTCAACGCTCTGAAGGCCTACTTCTTCGACGATGTACGCCTT
This sequence comes from Prevotella sp., assembly GCA_052272805.1. GTDB lineage: Bacteria > Bacteroidota > Bacteroidia > Bacteroidales > Bacteroidaceae > Prevotella. The sequence continues at coordinate 41,506 of DAVZJL010000005.1, forward strand.
GAGCAGGTGGAAGGCTTGAAGAAGCGCTATCTTCAGCTCTACGACGCGCTCACACTCACTGGTAAGTTTGTTAAGCGTGGACAATATAGCTGTCAGGTGCTCTTGAAAGGCAGACCTGTTAAGGTGTCTACATTGCCGACTGTGAAGTCGAGCAGCGTGACTCAGCTCAACGTGCGTCCAACAACCGACGGCACATTCCTCGTTACATACGATGATAGCGAGTGTATTGAGGACGAAGAGAATACTATTGACGTAATGCTTCGTCTTGAGGGCAAACGTCTCACTTATAAGATTTCGCTCACCGAAGCCGGTAGCGGCTTTGGCAGTCAGAAGTTCTCTATCGCACCGGAGGGTAAGGTGCTGCTCACAGCAGCTATGGTAGATGCTGCAGAACGTGAAGTTACGGACGTAACAGTGCGTCTTACTGTGAACAACCGCAACGGCAATAAGTTCGCAGTGAAGAGTTTTGAGCTCAATGTGCCTGATCTCGCAGTGCCACTCGTCTTCGATAACGTTGACGCAATCTACTCTACAAAGGGACTCATTCAGATAAAGATGTTGGCACAGGGCGAGTATTCGCTTCGTCAAGTAAAGAAGAACGACTTTGGATTTGTGAAGGGCACGCTCAATGTAGTAAACCCTGACACAGGAGCAATCGAACCAATAAAGGTGGCTTTGCCATACTCAACCAATTGGGAGTAATGAAATAGAAAACCAATTGGGAGTAATGAAGTAGAAATAGGTAACAATTAAATTTATAACAATTAAAACTTGACTATTATGAAACAGAGAATTTTTAACGTATTATTGGCTATCGCACTTATCTTCTGTGGCTCATCTGCAGCTTTCGCTCAGTCGAAGATGTTGAAGAAGGATATTAAGAAGACCTGTAAGGAGTGGAAGAAGGCAGGTTGGTCATTGCTCGCTACAGCTTCTACAATGGAGTATGCGCTTACAAAGTATCGTACATACGTAGAGGCTGATGAGGAGAACCACCTCGTTCTTACGGGTATTGCTGTAGGCAAGAACCCGAAGATTGGTCGTGAGAACGCTATGATGAACGGTATCACAAGCTACGCAAGCCGTGCTAAGGCTCAGGTAGTTGGTAAGATGAAGAGCCTCATGTCTTCAGATGCAGAAGGTATGTCGGAGGAAGAAATCGATAAGTTCGGTGCTGCTTATGAGATGGGCGTGAATACAAAGATTGCAGGTCTCGTTAAGATGCACTTCACTCTCGTTCGCGAGAAGGGCGGCTCTAAGGAGTTCCAGGTGTATATGACTATTGATGAGACAGCTGCTAAGAAGGCTCGTGAGCTTGCTGCAAAGGAGGCAAAGAAGAAGGCTGCTCTTAACGATCTCTCACAGCAGGTTGAAGAGTTTATCGGCGACCCTGTTGACATGGACGAGTAATATCTTGAAGATATTGTAATCAATCCGGAGAAGGGTAGACTTGTCTGCTCTTCTTCGGATTTTTTAGATAATATAAACATTTTAATAAACCCGTACAAATGAAAAGATTAATATTATTAGCTTTCTGCGCAACATGTTGTATGGGGACTCAGGCACAAGTTGTAGACGATTTCGATGACTTTGTGAATAGTGAAATAGCATCGTTTGATAAGTTTATCGATGACGCAAACAAGCAATTCATTAGTTTCTTACGCAATCCGTGGAAAGAGTTCGACTCTAAAAAGCCCGTGGAGAAGCGTGTTAAGCCTGAGCCTGTTAAGCCCGTTGTGTATGACGAGAAGAAGGATCCTGATACCACTCCCGTAGAGCTTACTATTGAAGATATTCTTGGACAATCGACCAAAGAGAGTAAGCAGCGTCCTCAAGGAAGAGTGATTGATGGAGGTGAAAAGGTGACGTTTGACAAGCCGCAAAAGAAGGTTGACAATACTAACAAGCGACGCCAGCCAGTGGACACCGAGAGTGGAAAGCCTCAGCCTGTGACTAAGCCTGAAACCCCAGCTCCAGCTCCTACTCCTCAGCCTGCTGCTCCAGCAACCAAGCCTGCTTGTCCGAACGCTAAGCCTACTTGCCCGAACACTAAGCCTGCTTGCCCGAATGCTAAGCCTGCTTGCCCGAATGCTAAGCCTGCTTGTCCGAACGCTAAGCCTGCTTGCCCGAATGCTAAGCCTGCTTGCCCGAACGCTAAGCCTGCTTGCCCAAACGCTAAGCCTGCTTGTCCGAACGCTAAGCCTGCTTGCCCGAATGCTAAGCCTGCTT
>DAVZJL010000005.1:43834-60359 GCA_052272805.1 Prevotella sp.
GTCCAAATGCTAAGCCTGCTTGCCCGAACACTAAGCCAGCTTGTCCGAATGCTAAGCCAGCTTGTCCGAACGCTAAGCCTGCTTGCCCGAACGCTAAGCCAGCTTGTCCAAACGCTCAACCAACAGCTCCAACAACCAAGCCCGTTGTTGTTCCAGTTGTACCTCCCGCTGCTAAGCCGTCAGCACCTACGGGCACGCTCTTTACGGCTTCTTCAGACAAGCAGATGGTAAACTTCTGTGGACAGAAGGTGTATGTCGACAAGTCGTTGAAAGGTGTTTGTTCGATAGGCAATATGCGTGAGAACGCCATTGCTGATGCTTATGAGGCAATGTGCAAGGCTGATTATAAGGCGTTGGTAGACGATTGTCGTAAGGTGAAGAAGGAGCTCAACCTCAACGATTGGGGTGTGTTCCTATTCGTTCGTGAAGCCTCTAAGACGCTCTGCACTGATGAGAATGCTGCTATCGTGATGCAGCAGTTCCTGCTCAACGAGCTTGGTTATAAGTCGAAGATGGCGCGCCGTGCCGATCGCAATCAGATGCTTCTGTTTGTTGCTGCTGATTGTCAGGTATATGGACATCCATATTTCACAAAGGACGGACTCAACTATTACAACCTCACAAGTAATGAGTCATGCCAGTTCTATATGTGTCAAGAGGATTCGCCAAAGGCTAAGAGCAAACTGAATATGCAGGTTAATCATGCTCCAGCACTTAATGCTGGTATGGTGAACTCAGTACATAAAAATCGTTCGGGTTCGGTAGCGGTATCTGTAGATGTTCCAAAATCGCTGATGGAGTTCTATAACAGTATGCCACAGTGTGACTACAGTGTGTATGTGAACGCCGAAGTGAACCCATCTGTTGCCAGCAAGGTGCTCTCAACACTCGCACCATTAGTAAATGGAAAGGGTGAGGCTGAGGCTGCCAACCTGCTCATCAACTTTGTGCAGACAGCTTTCAAGTATGCCACTGACCAAGAGCAGTTTGGTTATGAGAAGCCGTTCTTCGTTGAGGAACTCTTCTACTATCCGTACTGCGACTGCGAGGATCGTGCTGTACTCTATTCGTATCTGGTGCGCAATCTGCTGAAGCTCGATGTCGTATTGCTCGATTATCCTAACCATATTGCTACTGCAGTATGCTTCAACGAGAATGTATCGGGCGACTTCGTCACTGTTGGTGGAAAGAAGTATGTGGTTTGCGATCCTACTTACATCGGTGCTTCTATCGGAAAGGCGATGCCTCAGTTTAAGAATGTGGCTGCCAAGGTTCTGAAGTACTAAGTTTTTATATATTGAAGTAATAAAAAACGGCATATCTCAAACAAGGGATATGCCGTTTTTGGTATTACTCAACTATTTCAGCCTTTATCCAGCTGTCGAGTAGTGCTTTTGCGTCGTTCTCCGCCGTAGCGTTGTCGATGTCGTATTCCTCGCATAGTAGCTCTTTGAGCGTTTCTGCGTCGAACTCTTTGTTCTTTACGCCTTCCCAAAGAAGAGCAGCACTCTCGTTCATGCTGATGATTTTTGTGAAGTCGATGTTCTCTTTGCCTTCTGCAACGATTATGTTCTCGCCGCAAATGTCCCTAAGGACGAATCCTTTCTTTATCTTCATATTTCTTGGTTTCTTTTATTGTTATAAAGCCGAACTAAGCCTGAGGTTGGTGGCGTTTAAGCCGAACTAAGCCTGAGGTTGGTGGCGTTTAAGCCGAACTAAGCCTGAGGTTTGTGGCGTTTAAGCCGAACTAAGCCTAAGGTTGGTGGCGTTTAAGCCGAACTAAGCCTCTTTATGCCTTCTAAGCCCTCCCCGATGAAGAGGGGCTCTTTTTACTTTTTTACTTTTCTACCTTTTTACTTTTAAATGCTTTGTGGGTGCGTGGTATGGGCAAGATGCCCATACCTCCTACTTTTTACTTTTTTACTTTTCTATAAATATAGAGTAGGTAGCGGCGGATGGGTAGCAGACGTGTCCAGATAGCCGAATAGATGCGCCATTTTCGTCCCGATGTGTAGTCGGGAGTGCTTCGTCCCTTGCGGTAGAACGCTGTTGCTATGCCGCGAATGTCGGCGAGTGAGCATTGTTCGGTGGTTAGATTGCCGTCGCCACGCAACGTCACCTTGTCGCCGTCGATGTTCACGATGCGGTGTAGCACATACGTGCCTGGACTAATCTCTGCCAGCACTGCGTCGCCACGATGCACTGTGGTGTGCCTGCTGAGTATCGCGCAGTCGCGTCCGTCCTCAAGAAAGGGGCGCATACTGAAGCCTCGCAACTTGAACGTGACGGTGTGTCCTTGGTTGAGTAGCTCCACGAAGTGGGGTATCAGTTGCGCGTTGCTGAACTGTTTGCTTGGGATTGGCATGGTGAGGTGGTGTTTTGTTGATGCGGTGCGGATAGTGTATTAAAACTCACTTCTGCAGCCTCTTTGTCGGGCAGGCAGTGTAGTACATAGACGTATTGTGAGGTTTCGATAACCTTGATAACCGTGTCGTAGGTATTGCGGAATACTACCTTATCCCACTTCATTGTGGAACATGCGGGCAGTATGTATGTGAAAGCTATTGTTGGCGACAAGCGTTCTATGCTGTTGCTCTTGGCGCGTGTAATCTGTGTGATGGCTCCGAGTGGTGCCTTCACGTCGCGGTAGCAAGGGGTCTTTCCGCTCCACGGACTACCGTAGATAAATGTGCGTCCGTTGATGACGCGCACGATTGGGTTGTCGTCGTTCATTAGGTCCGACCCCGGAATGTGCTTCAGCCATAGTTGTGTATGTGTGCTCTTGCCGGTGCCACTTTTTGCGATGAACGCATAGCCGTAGCCGTTGTTTCTCACGAGTGAGGCGTGTATGAGTAGTGTGTGGAAGAAACTGCTGCGAAAGGCGTAGAGCATCATCAGCGCATTGTTCAGTCCGAAGTGTCGCATCTGTTTGTTGCCGTTCAGTGCGCACACGCCTTCGCTGAAATCCTTGTTAGTCTGTAGCAGACAGCAGCTACGTCCTTCTATGTCCTTTAGAATGTACTGATAGCCTCCGTTGTCGAGTTGGTCGACGATGGTGTCGCCGTTGCCGGTGTCGAAGGTGTCTATGCGTTCACGATGTTCTTTCGTTATGGGTTTTAGCGTGTCGTCTACGTGTAATGTAAAAAGAAAATCGTCGTTTGAACCTTTCGTTCTGAAAGGCTCAAACGACGCTATCAATTCAGGGCTGTTTCTATCGTTTGCTGTGAAAACAACCCTTATGTTATGTTCTGCGATGCAGTATTCAGATATGTTGTTCATTTATTTCTTCTTCGACTTCTTTTTCTGCAAATCTATGCGCTCGTTGTCATCCGGTACGATACATGAGTACGTAAAGTCGTGTTTTGTTATTGATTTCACGTTGTAGCGTCCCTTGGTTGTGTAGCGCTTCTTTGTAGCCATATATTTCTTCTCTATCTGCTTACGTTTCTTAGCGAAGACGGTGACGCAGGTAGGTGTGGCGCATCCGTTAGCTTTTAGGTGCTCGCGCAACTGATAAGAGTAGTTGTTGCGACTATACAGAAAGTCGGTCTTTGCATCTACCCAAGCCGAGTCGAGCTGCTGTATATCCGTGATGTACACCGTTGAATCGTTGAACGATGTAGCTATTCCGTAGACGTAGAGTCGCTCTTGCTTCTGCAGTGCGAAGATAAGCGACGGCATGAGTAGCATTGCCAATGCCAGGATTGTGCGTATTTTCATTTCTTTCGTTGTGTTATCGTTATCTGCCAAGATAAGCCTTGAGCAGCTTGTTCTTTGTATTCTGTTTCAGTTTGCGTATCGCCTTCTCTCTGATTTGGCGTACACGTTCGCGTGTGAGTCCGTACTTGTTGCCAATCTCTTCCATTGTGCATTCGGGCTGATTGATGCCGTAGAAGGCTTCCACCACATTGCGCTCGCGTTCGTTGAGCACCGACAGGGCGAGTGCAATCTCTTCGCGCATCGACTCCATTACGAGTTCGTTATCGGTCGATGGTTCGGAGTCGTTGGGCATAAAGTCGAGCATACTTGCTCCGTCGCCTTCTGACATAGGTGCGTCCACGCTTACCTGGTGTGTATCTACCTTTAGCACGTCCTCAATCTTCTCGTGCGGCATGTCGGTTTTCTCTGCAATCTCGTCGATGCTCGGTCGGCGTTCGTTCTCCTGCTCAAATTGGTTCAGTATGCGCTTTATCTTATTCACGCTGCCAACTTGATTGAGCGGCAATCTGACCACTCTGCTCTGCTCGGCTATTGCCTGCAGGATGCTCTGTCTGATCCACCACACGGCGTAGGATATGAACTTGAAGCCACGCGTCTCGTCGAACTTCTCAGCTGCTTTCAGCAGTCCGATATTACCCTCGTTGATGAGGTCGGGCAGTGAGAGTCCTTGGTTTTGATATTGCTTAGCAACAGAGACAACGAAACGCAGATTTGCCTTTGTCAACTTCTCAAGAGCCTTGCGGTCGCCGTTCTTTATGCGGTGTGCAAGCTCCACTTCCTCTTCTGCAGAGATCAGCTCTTCGTGGCCAATCTCCTGAAGATACTTATCGAGTGAGGCGTTCTCTCGATTGGTAATCGATTTGATGATTTTCAGTTGTCTCATTAAGTGTTGCTTTTTTTGATATTATTTTATTATTAAAAGGGTGGGTGCGCTTTGCGCGCATCATTCTGCAAATTTAGCTATTTCTATTGGTTGCAGCAAATTTTAATCTACTTATTTTTATTGCTGCTTGTTAAAACTAATAATGTAGTAGTTGCTTTTTTTTTATTCTGCATCGACCGACGCGGATGCTCGTAACGACCGATGCGGATGCTCGTAACGACCGATGCGGATGCTCGTAACGACCGGTGCGGATGCCTAATCGACAACAAAAAAGCGAAGGTCGTTGGGCCTCCGCTATGTGTCTTAGGAGCCTACGGCATTCTTGCCGTAGGCATATTGTTGTGTTCCTTGTAATACCTACGGCAGGAATGCCGTAGGCTCCTATTGTTTAGTCTTCGAGCGGCACGGCGAAGTAAGCCTTCTTGCCGGTCGGATAAACGCCCTGAATGTAGAGTACGGGGTCTTTGCTCGTAGAAGCCTCTTTCACGGCGTTCTGCAAATCCTCGATAGTCTTCACTGCGTTGTCGTTCACGCGCTGGATGATGAAGCCCTTTGTGATGCCGGCGGTCTTCAGTCTGCCCGAGTTCACCTTCAGTACCTCCAAGCCGTAGCCGATGTTCAGCTGTTCCTTCTGTGCGTTCGTGATAGCGCGGAAGTTGCCACCGAGCACGTCGAGGTCTGCCTTCTTCACAACCTGTGTGTTGCCCTTCTCGTTCTTCAGCGTTACGGTCTTTGTAGCCTTCTTCTTGTCGCGCAGATAGGTCACAGTCACCTTGTCGCCCGGGCGCTTCTTGGCGAGCACTTCCTGCAGCTCTGCCATCTTGCCCACAGGTTTGCCGTCGATTGCAGTGATGACATCGCCTTCCTTCATGCCAGCCTCCTCAGCCGCGCTCTCTTCAGTCACCTTAGCCACGTAGATGCCCTCCATTGTGCCGAGGTCAATGTCCTCGCCCTTATCTTTCTTAGCATCTACATAGTTCTTCACGTCCTGACCCTGTATGCCGATGAGTGCACGCTGCACAGTGCCGTACTGCTTCAAGTCTGCTACCACCTTATTCATAATCGACGTTGGTATAGCGAAGCCGTAGCCACTGAACGAGCCGGTCTGCGAGTAGAGCATGGCGTTGATGCCGATGAGCTCGCCACGTGTGTTGACGAGAGCACCGCCCGAGTTGCCTGGGTTGATGGCTGCATCGGTCTGTATGAACGACTCCACACCATTCTGATAGAGCGAGCGTGCCTTAGCGCTCACGATGCCCGCCGTCACGGTGTTCGTAAGGTTGAACGGGTTGCCTACGGCGAGCACCCATTCGCCCACCTTGATGTCGTCGCTGTTGGCGATAGTTATGGCTGGTAAGTTCTTGGCGTCAATCTTGATGAGTGCCAGGTCGGAAGCCTTGTCCGTGCCGATGATGCGTGCCGAGTATTCCTTGTTGTCGTTGAGTGTCACGGTCAGCTCGTCAGCGTCTGCCACCACGTGGTTGTTCGTCACGATGTAGCCGTCGGCAGAGATGATAACGCCCGAGCCCGAGCCCTGCTGCTTCGGTGTGCGTACGCTGCGACGCTGCTTGCCACCGTTGCCTTGTGGATTGCCGAAGAAGCCGAATGGGTCAGAGAAGAAGTCGGAGAACGGGTCGCTCTCCACCTCCACGGTCTGCACCTTCGAGTTCTTTGTGCTGAGGATATGTACAACCGATGGCAGCGACTTCTCTGCAGCGTATGTCAAATCGACCGGTTGTGCCGGTACGGCTGCCGCTGCGGCTGGTGTTGCGTTCACCTTGATTAATGTTCCAGTGGAAAAGGCAAAGGCGAGGACGCTCATTGCCACAACAAAATACTTAGAATACTTTTTCATAGTTCTGTTTATTTTCTTGTTTTGTTATTGTTTTCTAATCGTTTACGACCTACTTAACGCTGCTTGCTTATTCTGACATATTGCCGCTTTATGCGTGCTGTGTTGTGTTAAAACAACAGCGTTTCTGTTTTCGTGGTTGCAAATTTAGACGCAAAAAATGTTAATCTGACAAATTGACACGCATCTTTATCCCATTTTAACACTACAATTTAACATATTAACGGCTATTAGAAAACCAACCCTCTTTTTTTACTTTTGTTTGAAAACCTCCTTTTAACTCCTCTTACTCTTTTACCTTTTTACTCTTTTACTTTTTTACTCTTTTACTCTTTTACTTTTTTCTTTAATTGTGGCATAATAGGGAAATCCATAACAATTAATAGGGATAAATCTCTTGTTATTAGTCAAAAATGTTGTAAATTCGCAACATTAATCAAAACACGTTTTTATAAATGAAGAAGTTTTTAATTGTAGCAATAGCGTTATTGACCTCGGTTCTTACTATGGAGGCACAGGGATATCAAGGCAACAATTATCGTGGCGGACGCGATTTCTCGATGTATGCTAATCGTTACGACCGCTTTGGTAGAGAGGGCGTTTACATGGGTCTGCGCCTTGGTCCGTCGTTCACCACTGTCGACTCTGACGACAAGGCACTTGATGGAGGTAGTACAAAAACCGGACTAAACTTTGGCGTGTTCACCGGTATGCAACTCTCTCCGAAAGCCCCCGTATTCCTTGAGGGTGGACTGATGTACGTGGAGAAGGGTGGTAAGAATCTCTATGAAGGCAAGAAAATCACCTATAGTCTACGCTATTTAGAGCTCCCTATCGTTGTGAAATACGGCATTCAGCTAAACGAGCACTTCTCGGTACAGCCACTTGCCGGTGGTTATTTTGCGTTGGGCATTGGTGGAAAGTCGAAGAATTTTGCCGATCGTGAGGTTGTTCATTCTTTCTCGAAGCACATGTTCAAGCATTTTGATGGCGGTTTGCGCTTTGGTTGCGGTGTAACCTACGACCTGTTCTATGCTGACCTTACCTACGACCTCGGTCTCGCCAATATCTGTCACGACGAGTTCGATACATCACACAACCGCAGTCTGTCACTCAGTTTAGGCGTTAATTTCTAATGGAGTAGACCACTCTTATCGTCTACTTTTATTCAAATAAGTTACGGAAAATTGCCCTATGTGCACAATTTTCCGTAACTTTGCATCTTGTTGGAAACAGTGTCTCGGTTCTGTCGCTGCTGCGCATAGGCGCAGGAGAGGAAAGTCCGGGCAGCACAGGGAACCCCACTTCCGAAAGTAGAAGCTGTCGGCGACGGCAGGTGTCGGTAGAAGAAAATAACCGCCACGCCTCGTGCGTGGTAAGGGTGAGAAGGTGGTGTAAGAGACCACCAGCCGGTGGGCGATCATCGGGCTGTACCATCTGGGGGCTGCAAGTTCATGTAAACCATCGTTTGAGGGCGTCCCGTCCGACCATAGTGACGGTGGAGGGTAGAATGCTGGAGACGCAGGGTGACCTGCGTAGTAGATAAATGACAGAAGGCTCGCATCGCAGCAATGCGGTGCGAGAAACAGAACCCGGCTTATAGAGACACTGTTTCCAGTTTTTTTATTCTGATTTTTTACTGCAGATTAATCTAAAAACCGGATTAATATCTGCATCCTTGTTGAAGTAAAAACAAAAAAACGAACTCCGTTTAATCCGCTTTTAATTCGGACTGAAACGGAGTTCGTTCTTAATTCAATATTCAGCTTACTTGATAACCTTCACGGTCTTGCCGTTTGCCAGACGAACGATGTTGATGCCCTTCTGGAGGCTGTTGACGCGAGCACCACCGAGAGTGTAAATCTCTGTGATAGTGCTATTGTCAGCTGTGTCAACAGAGTTGATGCCGTCCACAACATCCTCAACGGCTGTGCCCTTGAAGGTAACGTGCAAAAGCTCGCCCATGTTCACGCCCATATACTTCATATAAAGGTCAATCGACTCGTTGTTTACAGAGCCCTTGAGCATCTGCCAGTATACGTTCATTACAGAAGTACCTTCAGTAGAAGCGTTACCACCAAGCGTAGCAATTGAGAAGCCGCTTTCGTCGTTGAACGAACCGTCCTCAGTTACGTCTATCTTGTAGTCTACAGTGTAGTCTGGGAAAGCGTAGCCATTGAAAATGTGGTTCTTCACTTCGAACTTCAGACCGTCTTCAGTCTTTGTCACCTTAATCTCGCCTTCTGCCGGTGTGTATCCGCTGTCAGCGTCAGCCCATGTACCCTTGAAGGTTACGCCAGTTGTGAGGTCGGCAGCCATAGCTACGACTGTGAGCATCAGCAACGAAAAAAGAGTAAAAATTTTCTTCATAATGATTCCTTTCTTTTTAGTTATTTTGATTAATGGTTTTGGTTATATTCCTTTTTATAAAGAGTCAGATTGTTTTATGTTTTTGTTAATTTTGGGCAAAGTTATAAAATATCATCCAAATACGAAAGTAAAATCAGTATATTTTTGCTTTTCTTCCTACGCCGCCTTGCGCTGCGGCAGCAGCGACGCGCCTATGCTTACCACGAGCACGGCGAGTATGATGCAGAGCGAAGCCACGGCGTCAATCTCTACCCACTCATGTATGAGCATCTTAACACCGATGAAGAGTAGCAGCACGCACACGCCGGTCTTCAGATAGCGGAAGCGGTCGGCGATGGCTGCCAGGAGGAAGAACATGGCACGCAAGCCGAGGATGGCAAAGATGTTAGAGAAGAACACCACGTACGGGTCGAGCGACACCGAGAACACCGCCGGAATACTGTCGAAGGCGAATATCAAGTCGCTGAACTCAATCACGAGTACCGTCACGAAGAGCGGTGTGAAGAGTAGTTTGCCAGCCTTGCGCACAAAGAAGCGGTCGCCCTCAAACTGCGTGTGTATGCGGCCGGTTTTAGAGAGCAGTCGCACGATAGGATTCTTCTGAACGTCCATTTCCTCCTTTTTGTTGCGGTCGAGGAACATCTTCACACCACTATATATAAGTACGCCACCGAACACCAACAGCACCCAGTCGAAGCGACTGATGATTGCCGCACCGAGGAAGATGAACACGAAGCGCAGTACGATTGCACCCAGTATGCCCCAGTTGAGCACATGCTGATACTCGTTCTTGCCTACACCGAACGCCGTGAATATCATCATCATTACGAAGAGGTTATCTACAGACAGCGTTTTCTCGATGAGGTAGCCCGAGATGTAGCTGATAGTCATGTAGTGGCGATACTGCTGCAGGCTCGCCTCGAAGTCCGACGGATCGAGCTTTAGGTGCGGAGCATACGCTGATGCCACGGCTTTAAGGTCGGCGAAGCTGTTTATGCCGTGCACCATGTCGCCCTTAAACCAAAGGAAAACCGAGAAGACGAGTGCGAGTGTTATCCAAATGGCAGTCCATGTGCCTGCCTCACGTATCGATACCTCGTGCGCTTTCTTGTCGATAACGAGCATGTCGAGCACGAGGATTGCGGCTATAAACACAATAAAGCCGCCTAAGAAAATAAATTCTGAAAGATGAAACATGTGTTACTTTTGTTTGTTTTGGGTGCAAAGTTATACCTAATAATCCGAACGTACAACATTTAAATGTGGTTTTAACGGAATTGTAACATAGATGGTGTTGTGGTGAGGTGGTGAGATGGTGAGATGGTGAGGTGGTGAGATGGTGAGATGGTGAGGTGGTGAGATGGTGAGGTGTTGGTATAAAATCTCTTAAAACGCGTTTTTTAAGCCCTCTAAGCAATGTTAATCCAAATATTTTTTGTAATTTTACACCCTTGAAGACAGTCCCAAAATCGCTTATAACGAAAATAAAGGGCATTTGAGGCGATTTTCTATTTAGAAACCGCTCTCTAAAACGAAGTAAGAAATAATTATTATAACAATCAATGGACGAAAATCAAACAATTGATCTGGACAGAGTCCAGAAAATCAACATTGAGGAGGAGATGAAGAAGTCGTACATCGACTATAGTATGTCGGTGATTGTGGCTCGTGCCCTCCCTGATGTTCGCGATGGATTTAAACCGGTACACCGCCGCATCCTCTACGGTATGCTCGGTATCGGCAACACAAGCAGCAATCCTTACAAGAAGTGTGCGCGTGTCGTTGGTGAGGTGCTCGGTAAGTACCACCCGCACGGCGACTCTTCTGTCTACGGCGCTTTGGTGCGTATGGGACAGAGCTGGAACATGCGCTACATGCTTGTGGACGGACAGGGTAACTTTGGCTCGGTTGACGGCGACTCTCCTGCCGCTATGCGTTACACCGAGTGCCGCCTCTCAAAGATGGGCGAGCACATCATGGACGACCTTGAGAAGGACACCGTAGACATGGACCCCAACTTCGACGATACGCTCACCGAGCCGTCGGTTATGCCTACAAAGATACCTAACCTTCTTGTGAACGGTGGCAACGGTATCGCCGTTGGTATGGCTACCAACATGCCTACCCACAACCTCTGCGAGGTTATCGATGGCTGCTGCGCATATATCGACAATCCGGATATCGACACCGACGGACTGATGCAGTACATCCAGGCTCCTGACTTCCCAACGGGCGCATATATCTATGGCTTGCAGGGCGTGCGCCAGGCTTACGAGACTGGTCGCGGACGTATCGTGATGCGTGCAAAGTCGGAGATAGAGAGCGGCGACACCCACGACAAGATTGTTGTGACCGAGATACCTTACGGCGTGAACAAAGCCGACCTCGTTGCCAGCATTGCCGACCTCGTTAAGGAGGGTAAGATTACGGGCATCTCTAACGTCAACGACGAGTCGGGCCGTCAGGGTATGCGTATCGTTGTCGACGTGAAGCGCGATGCCAACGCCAATGTGCTGCTCAATAAGCTTTATAAGATGACAGCTATGCAGTCGTCGTTCTCAGTCAACAGTATCGCTCTTGTAAACGGACGCCCACGCCTGCTCACACTGAAGGAGTGTGTGAAGTACTTCGTAGAGCATCGTCACGACGTGACCATACGCCGCACCAAGTACGACCTCAACAAGGCTCAGGAGCGTGCACACATCCTCGAAGGTTTGATAATCGCTTGCGACAACATCGACGAGGTAGTGCGTATCATCCGCGCATCGAAGACTCCGTCTGACGCTCAGCGCAACCTTGAGAAGCGTTTCGAACTCGACGAACTGCAATCGAAAGCAATCGTCGATATGCGTCTCGCACAGCTCACCGGCCTGCGCATCGACCAGTTGCACGCAGAGTTTGAGGAGTTGGAGCGTCAGATAGCTTACTTCGAGCAGATTCTCAGCGACCCTGAGCTTTGCAAGAAGGTGATGAAGGACGACCTGCAGGAGGTAAAAGAGAAGTACGGCGACGAGCGTCGCACAGAGATAAAGCCTTTCGAGCACGAGTTCAATGCCGAGGACTTCTACCCGAACGACCCCGTTGTCATCACTGTGTCGCACATGGGATACATCAAGCGCACACCGCTCAGCGAGTTCCGCGAGCAGGCACGCGGCGGCGTAGGCTCGAAGGGAGCACGCACACGCGAGCAGGACTTCACCGAGTATATCTACCCGGCTACAATGCACCAGACCATGCTGTTCTTCACACGCAAGGGTCGCTGCTACTGGCTCAAGTGCTACGAGATACCCGAGGGCGACAAGAACTTTAAGGGTCGCGCCATCCAGAACATGCTCAACATCGACCCCGACGACTCTGTCAACGCTCTGCTGCGTCTGCGTGGACTGAATGACGAGGAGTTTGTGAAGTCGCACTACGTAGTATTCGCTACGAAGAATGGTACGGTGAAGAAGACAAGCCTTGAGGCTTACTCGCGTCCGCGCACCAATGGTGTCAACGCTATCAACATTGTTGAGGGCGACGAAGTGGTAGACGTGCGCCTCACCAACGGCAAGAACGAGATAATCCTCGCCAACCGCAACGGACGTGCCGTGCGCTTCGACGAAGACTCTATACGCACAATGGGGCGTGTGGCTACTGGTGTGCGTGGTATGAAGCTCGACGAGGGCGACGACGAGGTAGTAGGTATGATTATTGTGAACAACGCCGAGACAGAGACTGTCATGGTCGTGTCTGAGAACGGCTACGGCAAGCGCTCGCAGGTAGAAGACTACCGCAAGACAAACCGCGGCGGTAAGGGTGTGAAGACATTCTCTATCACAGAGAAGACCGGTCGCCTTGTAGCCATTAAGAACGTCACCGACGACAACGACCTCATGATTATCAACAAGAGCGGTATCGCTATACGTCTCGCCGTATCAGAGTGTCGTGTCATGGGACGTGCCACACAGGGCGTGCGCCTCATCAACCTCTCGAAGAAGAACGACGTAATCGCAAGCGTATGCAAGGTGATGAGTTCGGAGAAGGAGGCAGAGGTAGAAGGCGACAAGGACGACGAAACCTCTCAACCCCTCAATCCTCCCACGGCTTAGAGAAGCTTAGAGAAGCTTAGAAAGGCTTAGAAGGCTTAGAAGGCTTAGAAGGCTTAGAGAAGCTTAGAGAAGCTTAGAAAGGCTTAGAAAGGCTTAGAGAGGCTTAGTTCGGCTTATATAATTCAAAAACTCAAAACTCAAAACTCAAAATTATGAAGAAATTATTTGTAGCAGCATTGCTGGCAGTAACTGCCACATCTGCATTTGCACAGGACATTAAGACTGTTCTCAAGGCAAAGGACTACGCTGAGGCACAGAGCGGTCTCAACGCTTGTCTCTCTTCGCTCAGCGACGAAGACAAGGCTAAGGGTTACAACAAGCTCGTCGACATCTCGTTCGACAAGTTCAACAAGGAGAACGCTGCATCTGTAGAGATTCAGACTCTCGAGCAGATGGGTCAGAAGAGCGACAAGACCTACGACAAGCAGGGCATGTTTGACGCTCTCCTCAACGGTCTTAACAACGCCATCGAGTGCGACAAGTACGACCAGCTCCCTAACGCTAAGGGCAAGGTGGCTCCTAAGTTCCGCAAGAAGAACGCTAACCGCATATGGCCTAACCGCATCCAGTTCGTGATAGCAGGTCAGGACTGCCTCCAGGGCGACGACCAAACCGTAGCTTACAAGTACTTCGCAGCATACGTAGACAGCTACACAGCACCCCTCTTCGCAGACATGGATAAGTCTACACGCGACGAGTACCTCGGCAACGTAGCCCTCATCGCAGCTCGTCTGGCTTATCAGATGAAGGATATGGAAAAGGCAAATCAGTATTGCGACGTCGCCCTCAACGATACTGCGTCTTACAAGGAAGCACTCGGTGTTAAGGTTGCCTTCATGCAGCAGGCTATGAAGACCAAGGAAGACTCTCTGCGCTGCCTCAAGGACGTAGAGGCTCTCTACCTCAAGGATAAGGAAAACGAGAGCATCTTCTCAGTGCTTGCTCCGCTCTACGGTGCACTCGGTATGCAGGACAAGCAGGACGCTATCCTCGCTGAGCGTCTCGCTGTTAACCCTAACGACTTCATGGCTAACCTCGTGAAGGGTCAGGCACAGATGAACGCAAGCAAGTGGGATGAGGCAATCGCTACTCTGCAGAAAGCTGTTGCAGCTAAGGACGACGCTCTCGCCCTCACTTTCCTCGGCTTCTGCTACAACAACAAGGCTGCTCAGCAGCAGGATGCAGCAGCGATGAAGAGCCTCTTCGAGCAAGCAAAGCAGTGCTTCGAGAAGGCACGCGACCTCGACCCAGGTCAGCAGCGTGCAAGCTGGTCGTACATGCTCGACAATACCAACTACAACTTGGAACGTCTTAACGGTGCAAACTAATTAACTCATGCGGCATGTCTCACTATCTATATATCATAAGGTGGGACATGCCGTGGATTGTAATCGGGATAAAATGTTCAGAAAACTATTCTTAGTCACATTGCTTGTGTTCGCCACATTCGCTTCCGCAACAGCGCAAAAGAAGGAGATGGCACAAGCCAAAGCGGCAATAAAGGCTGGAAAGGCGGTTGAAGCTGAGGCTTCGATGCGCACGCTGCTCGCCAATCCTGACAACAGGAGCAACGAGAAGATTTGGCTTGTCTTGTTCGATGCGGTAAAAAAGCAGTATGAGGATGTGAACGAACAGATGTATCTCAAGCAGTCGACCGACACCGCAAAGCTCTTCGAGGCAGCCTATCGTATGTTCGGTGTGCTCGAAGGTCTCGACTCTGTTGATGCCCATCCCAACGAGAACGGACGCGTGCAGCTGAAGTATCGTCGCAAGAACGCCGAATACCTCGACGCCTATCGCAAGAACCTCTACACCGGAGGCTCCTACTTTCTCAACAAGCAGAACTATCAGCGGGCGTTCACCCTCTTTTCGGCTTACATCGACTGCGCCGAGCAACCACTCTTTCAGAGTTACGACTACACCACAAAGGACAAGCGTCTGCCTTCAGCAGCGTTCTACGCCCTCTATAGTGGCTATCGTGCCAACGACCCCGTTGCCACCCTGCGCTATAAAGACTTGGCAGAGGCTGACCCCGCACGCCTGCAGCTCACCCTACAATACGTAGCCGACACCTATCGTGCGCAAGGCGACACCATCGCTTATGTGTCTACGCTTGAGAAGGGCTTTGACAACAATCCTGTATCTGAGTACTTCTTCCCTCACCTGTTCGACTATCGCTTCCAGCGTGGTGATACCACACAAGCACTCACGCTTTGCGACCGTTCGCTTGCCATCAACGCAAAGAGCAAAGTTGCAATGCTCGCCAAGAGCGCAGTGCTGCTCACCATGCAGCATTACGACGAGTGTGTACAGCTCTGCGATGCTATCATCGCCCTCGACGACAGCCTTGCAGATGCTTATCTCAACGCTGGCTTGGCTTACTTCAATCGGGCAGTGAAGATAGACAACACGCCGAAGCACACACGCGCCGAGCGCGCCAAAATGCTCGAACTCTATCGCAATTCGTTGAAGTACATGCAGACATACCGCAAGCTTGCCCCAACACGCAAGGATTTGTGGGCAATGCCGCTCTACACTATCTACCTCAACCTCAATATGGGTAAGGAGTTCGTAGAAGTAGATGCTATTCTGAAGTCTCTCTAAAGCAAGGGCAGCCCGATGAGAGCTTTCCATTAAAAGAGGATAAACTATAGATTAATCCCTCAACAAGTGATGTTTCAAGTAGTAAACGTTCCTTGCTGAGGGATTTTTTGTATCGCTATCGTGATACGTATCGACCGACGCAGATGCTCGTATCGACCGACGCGGATGCTCGTAATGACCGACGCGGATGCTCGTAACGACCGACGCGGATGAAAAAACTTGCTCTTTTACTTGCATTCGCTTGCGCAGAATTATAACTTTGCAAGCACAAGAAAGAATGAATATTAACCTTAATACTAAGAAAACATGAGTATCAATTACGAAATTCACACAATCCGCAATTCGCAAGGCAGCGGAACAGCACGCCACTTCGCACGTATCTTTGAAGGCTCACCGATGTCGGCGCAGCAGTTGGAGCGTCTGATACAGGACAACAGTACGCTGAAGAGGGGCGATATAGAAGCCACGTTGTTGGAGTTGCGAGAGCAGATGGTTCGCGAACTCTCGCAAGGGCATCGCTTCTATATACCCAATGTGGGCTATTTCTCGTTGTCTGTGAAGCTCGATGCCGATGGCAAGGCGGTGGAGAAGGTGAGTGGTAAGGACCTACGTCTGCACAACATCAATTTCCGTCCCGAGGCTTCGTTATTGCATGAGGTTGGTAGTAGCGTACGGTTTCGTCGCGCCAGTGTCACATCGAAGTCGGTGATGTACGATGAGAAGCAGCTACTCTCGCTTCTGATGGATTATCTCTCCGCAAACCATCTCATCACCTGCCGCGATATGCAACGCCAATTCGGGCTGCGCGAAACGGCTGCACGCAAGTGGCTGAAGCACTTCGTCGAAATAGGCGTGATAAGGAAAGAGGGTGCGCGGAATGCGCCCGTGTATATTAAGGCGTGAGGTTTGGGATGAGAATTAGTCGAACTCACGTTGTAACTAATTGTTTTTTATTGCTGTCCGGTAAAACTAATAATGTGGTCAAAGACGGGCTGAAAGCCCAAT
>DAVZJL010000006.1:0-54471 GCA_052272805.1 Prevotella sp.
GCCTCCTAAGCCGAAGAAGCCTCCTAAGCCGAAGAAGCCTCCTAAGCCGAAGAAGGCGTAGCCAAGCCCTCCCCGACGGGGAGGGTTGGGAGGGGCTTTAATACGTAATTGTCTCTATGGTGCGGCTCGGCTTATAGTGCAACAGTATGAAGCTGTTGTTCTGCATACCGCCATTGCTGACGCGCTTGAACTTCAGCGGAGTCTGCAACGGGGTGTATGTGTTCTGCTGCTGTGTGCCTTCAAACTTTGCGCCATACTTGTTGATGCCACGAATGAAGAACTGCGCCTGGTCGTAGCCAGTGAGGGCGAAGCGTGGGAGAGCCTGACGCATATCCGACTTGAACCACTGGCGGTAGCTGCGCTCCAAGTTGGCGGTGGCAGGTGCGTACTCGTTGTAGACGTATGCCGTGGGGATGTATGCCTCGTACTTATAGTAATAGTCTTGATAAACACGCTTATACATCAGCCACTCGTTGTAGCCGAAGAGTGCTATCTGGAGGTTCGGGAACGTGGCACGCAGAACGTTCAGCTTAGCTAATGTAGAGTTGAGCTGCGGCGAGCGACCGGTGTTTAGTATCACAACATTCTGCTTCACCGCGCTGAACGCCTTGGCGAACATCTCCGGCGACGAATGGAGGTTGGTGATGTTATAGCCCAAGCCTGCTGCTTCCAAGCGCTTGCGCAGCTCGGAGGTGAAGATGCCCTTATCGCTCGTCGAGTCGTTGCAGTCGACGAACACGGGGTGAGCATCCTTAAAGCGGTTCATAAACGCATTCGCTGAAAGCTCGGCGGTGAGTATTCGGCTCTGATACACCTGAAAGATATGGTCGTTGGTTTCCACGTCGCCACCATTGATAGAGAATGGGATGACGAGGCGTATGCCGTGCTTGCGACAGAAGTCGGCTATCGGCTTAACCTGCTTGGTGTAAAGCGGACCGAAGATGAGGTCGCAGTTCTTGGCATTGGCATCGGCAAGCACGGGGCTAACATCCGCATCCTTGTACAAGTTCCATGCAAAGATGTTGGTGTTGATGCCCTGACTACGCAGACTATCGCACGCCATGAGCACACCACGGTAGTACTCGACCATGCGCTGTCCGTCGCCATCCACGTTGTGCAGCGGCAACATCACACCTACATTCACGGTGTTAGCCGCACGCTGATGTGTCGCAGAAGACTTCGGCACCGTTGTTGTAGGGACTGTCTGCACCTGCTTCGGGAATGGAATGAGCAACTGGTCGCCTTTCTTCAGCACATAGTCGGGCTTCTGCATGTCGGGGTTTGCCTGCAGAAGCTCTTCGATAGTGATGTTATATTTATGGGCAATGCCGTATATTGTGTCTTTCTTCTTCACCTTATACAAGTCCTGCCACTTAGCGGTCTGCGCCACTACCGACGATGCCAGTAACCAGGCGCACAATAAGAAGAGAATTCTGATACTACGTCTCATTTCTATATTCGGTTTAATTAACATTGCAAAAGTACACAAAATATATTGTTTGCAAAAATCTTTGTTCATAAATAACGTTATAAATAAGTCGCAGCGTTTTGCTGTGTGCGAGATAATAAGTAACTTTGCATTACGAGTTGACGAGCGACGAGTTGACAAGCGACAAGTTGACGAGTTGACAAGTAAACAAGTAGACAAGCAGACAATGAAATACATCAGAACACTATTATTATTGATTTTCTGCACTACGCTACAGGCTTACGCCGACGAAGTGCCGACCATCGACCCACAAGCCACATTCACAACCGATGAAGGCGAAGAGACGGGCACGAGCTATTCGGGATCGGCTCCGCTCACGGTGGTGTTCCACGCCAATGCGGAGAACATCGGTGCGTACACGCCCCACTACGAGTGGCGTTTCACCAAAGAAGGTGCAACGCAGCCCTACCTCGTGCGCTACGAGGAGGAGACGGAGTACACCTTCACCGAGGCTGGCTCGCACCGCATTGTGCTCTATGCTACATTCATCAACGGCACCGACACCGTGGCATACACCAAGGACTACTGGCAGGATGCACAGCCGATAACGATACAAATCTCGGAGAGCAAGCTCGAAATGCCGAACGCTTTCTCGCCTAACGGTGACGGCATCAACGACGTGTACCGCGCCAAGAGCAACTACCAGAGCATCGTGGAGTTTGATGCCTACATCTTCAACCGCTGGGGGCAGAAACTGTACGAGTGGCACGACCCTGCCGGAGGATGGGACGGCAAGTTCAACGGCAAGGACGTGAAGCAGGGTGTCTACTTCGTGCTCGTGAAGGCGAAGGGTGCCGACGGCAGAAAGTACACCATCAAGAAGGACGTAAACCTACTGCGCGGATATACAGAAACCAGCGGAGTTAATCCAACGGAATAGTAGTTATGGGAGAAAAGATAAACGTTTGGGGCGCACGCGTCCACAACCTGAAAAACATAGACGTGGAGATACCACGCGACTCGCTCACGGTGATAACCGGACTGAGCGGTTCTGGCAAGTCGTCGCTTGCCTTCGACACTATTTATGCCGAAGGTCAGCGCCGATACATCGACACGTTCTCGGCATACGCACGCAACTTCCTCGGCGGAATGGAGCGGCCCGATGTGGACAAGATAACAGGCTTAAGTCCGGTTATCTCCATCGAACAGAAGACAACCAACAAGAACCCACGCTCTACGGTGGGCACCACAACCGAGATATACGACTATCTGCGTCTGCTCTACGCTCGCGCCGGAACGGCTTATAGCTACGTCACGGGCGAGAAGATGGTGAAGTACACGGAGGAGCGCATCGTCGACATGATCAACTCCGACTATGCCGGCAAGCGCATTTACATACTCGCCGTGCTCATCAGACAGCGCAAGGGCCACTACCGCGAACTCTTTGAAACGCTGCGACGCAAGGGTTACCTGTACGTGCGCATCGACGGAGAGATAACGGAGATAAAGAGCGGCATGAAGACCGACCGCTACAAGAACCACAACATTGAGGTGGTGATTGATAAGATGCAGATGCGCGAGGGCTTCGACGACCGCCTGCGCAAGACTGTGGCTACGGCTATGCGCGAGGGCGACGGACTGATTATGATTCTCGACAAGGACACGGGCGTGGCAAAGAACTTCTCAAAGCGACTGATGTGCCCCACGTCGGGCATCTCCTACCGCGACCCTGCACCCAATATGTTCTCGTTCAACTCGCCCGAAGGTGCCTGCAGCAAGTGTAAGGGCTTGGGCTACGTCAACGAGATTGACATGAAGAAGGTGATACCAGACGACTCGTTGTCGATATACGAGGGTGCTATCGTGCCGCTCGGCAAGTACAAGAACCAGATGATATTCTGGCAGATTGGTGCCATACTCGAGGCTGCCGAGTGCACGCTGAAGACGCCGGTAAGCGAGATACCTGAGGACACGCTCAACGAAGTACTGTACGGTTCGCTCGAAACAATACGCATCAGCAAGGACGTTGTGCGCACATCGAGCGACTACTTCTGCACGTTCGACGGTGTGATGAAGTATCTGCGCACCGTGATGGAGAACGACGACTCGCAGTCGGGACAGAAATGGGCGGAGCAGTTCCTCGCCGTAACGGAGTGTCCAGAGTGTCATGGTGCACGCCTCAACCGCGAAGCTCTCTCGTATCGCATCTGGGATAAGAACATAGCGGAGCTGTCGAGCATGGACATTCTGCAACTGAAGCAGTGGTTCGACGAGGCGGAGTCGCACCTTGACAGCCGTCAGACTGCCATCGCAACGGAGATACTGAAAGAGATAAAGACGCGCATCAACTTCCTGCTCGACGTAGGTCTCGACTATCTGTCGCTATCGCGCCAGTCGACAACGCTGTCGGGTGGCGAGAGCCAGCGCATACGCCTTGCCACGCAGATTGGCTCGCAGCTCGTCAACGTGCTCTACATCCTCGACGAGCCGAGCATCGGACTGCATCAGCGCGACAACGACAGACTCATCCACTCGCTGAAGGAGCTGCGCGACATGGGCAACACCGTGGTGGTGGTGGAGCACGACCGCGACATGATGCTCAACGCCGACTATATCGTGGACATAGGTCCGAAGGCGGGCATTCGTGGTGGCGAGGTGGTGTTCCAGGGAACGCCCGCTCAGATGCTTAAGGAGCACACCATAACAGCCGACTATCTCAATGGCGTGCGCAAGATCGAGATACCGACGCATCGACGCAAAGGCAACGGCAAGAGCATCGTGATACGTGGCGCGAAGGGCAACAACCTGAAGAACGTGGATGTAGAGTTTCCGCTGGGCAAGCTCATCGTGGTGACGGGCGTGAGCGGTTCGGGCAAGTCGACGCTTATCAACGAGACTCTGCAGCCGATACTCTCGCAACACTTCTACCGCTCGCTGAAGAAACCGATGCCCTACGAGAGCATCGAGGGAATAGAGAACATAGACAAGGTGGTGAACGTCGACCAGTCGCCGATCGGTCGCACGCCACGCTCCAACCCAGCTACATATACAGGCGTGTTCAACGATATACGCGCCATGTTCGTCAATCTGCCCGAGGCAAAGATACGCGGATACAAGCCCGGTCGCTTCTCGTTCAACGTGAAGGGCGGACGCTGCGAGACGTGTAAGGGCGGCGGCTACCGCACCATTGAGATGAACTTCCTACCGGATGTGCTCGTGCCATGCGAGGAGTGTCACGGCAAACGCTACAACCGCGAAACGCTTGAGGTGCGCTACAAGGGCAAGAGTATCGCCGACGTGCTCGATATGACATTCAACCAGGCGGTGGAGTTCTTCGAGAACGTGCCGAACATTCTGCAGAAGATAAAGACCGTGAAGGAGGTAGGACTGGGCTACATCAAGTTGGGTCAGCCCTCCACAACGCTCTCGGGTGGCGAATGCCAGCGTGTGAAGTTATCCACCGAGCTAAGCAAGCGCGACACTGGAAAGACACTGTACATCCTCGACGAGCCGACAACGGGTCTGCACTTCGAGGATATAAAGATTCTGATGGAGGTGATACAGAAACTGGTTGACCGTGGCAACACAGTGATAATCATCGAGCATAACCTCGACGTAATAAAGCTCGCCGACTACATCATCGATATGGGACCCGAAGGTGGACGCGGTGGAGGGCAACTGCTGGCAAAGGGAACGCCGGAAGAAGTGGCGGAGTGCAAAGAGAGCTACACGGCGAAGTTCCTTAAGCAAGAATTAGAATAACTCATATTTAGGAGGGTATGGCATCCTGCCATACCCAGGCACCCTTAAAAAGCAATCAGCGTGGATATGGCAAGATGCCATACCCTCCTAAAGAAGCAATCTGCGTGGGTATGGCAGGATGCCATACCCTCCTAAAGAAGCAATCTGCGTGGGTATGGCAAGATGCCATACCCTCCTAAAAAGCAATCTGCGTGGGTATGGCAGGATGCCATACCCTCCTATAATTAGAAGTATATGAAAATAGAACTCTGCAATCTTGAGAAACACTTCGGCATGAACACTGCCGTAGACATTAAAAGTTTCACTATAAACAATGGTGACATCCTCGGTTTAGTCGGCAACAATGGTGCCGGCAAGACAACGTTGTTCCGCCTTATGCTCGACCTTCTGAAGGCGGACGAAGGTGTAGTTACAATGCTGCCTGCTACGGAATACACATCTGAGGCAATCAATCCGGCACTGAGCGAGGACTGGAAAGCATATACTGGTGCGTACATCGACGACGGTTTCCTCATCGACTTCCTCACAGCAGAGGAATACTTCGACTTCATCGGACGTGTGTCGGGTATGACGAAGGAGCAGATAGCGGAACGCCTGACCAGCTTCGAGCCTCTTATGAACGGCGAGATACTCAACCAAAAGAAGTACATACGCGACTTCTCTGCCGGCAACAGACATAAGGTGGGCATCATAGCCGCACTGCTGAACCGCCCCGAACTGGTTATTCTCGACGAGCCGTTCAACTTCCTCGACCCCAGAAGCCAGAATATGCTGAAGAAGGTGCTGCTCGACTACAACAAGGAGACGGGAGCTACGGTGATTGTGTCGAGCCACAACCTGCAACACACCACCGAGATATCTACACGCATCGCACTGCTTGAGTACGGTGTGATAATAAAAGACCTCAACAACCGCGACGCGGAAGCCATGAACGAGCTGGAGGATTACTTCAAGGTGTAACGCAACTAAATTCTATCAATCGGTGTGCCATACGCCGAATCGTACATTCGTTGGCAATAACGCCACACACAGAGCAGTGCAGCTATGAGCAGATACATCGCGAATAGTTGCACTGCGCTTATATACACACCCTCGACACTTGCACCTGGCAGCTTGGCAATGAACGAAAGTACGCTGTTCATTCCACTCGCCAACCACCCCACCGCTGCCGCCAGCCACTGCCAGGCGACATCAGCCAACGTACCAAGGGCACACAACGGCGACAACACGAAGAGCAGTATGCTCATATATATTATTAAGGTGGTGAGCGGAACAGCCACGATGTTAGCAAGAATAAAATAGAACGGCACATTGCCGAAGTAGTACATCACCAACGGGAGCACGAACGTCTGCGCTGCAAGCGACACGAACACGAGCGACACGAGCTTGCCCACCACTCCCCGTCGCGAATAGCGCACATAGAAACGATTGTTTCTCACCATTGCGTGCCCAATCACAATGCCCAACACCGCAAGGAACGACATCTGAAAACCCACATCCCACAGCATCGCCGGACTCGCCACGAGGATTATCGTGGCGGCAGCCGCAAGGCTGTTCAGCGTGAGGTATTCGCGCGAAAGATAGGTCATCGAAGCATAAAGCGTGAACATGGCAGCCGAGCGCACTATGCCTGGCGACATGCCGACCATGAGGGCGAAGAGCCATATCAAGGTTATTGTAGAAACGAGTCCGACAACGGCATTACGTAAACGCCCAAGAAGCAGTGCGAGCATGGCGTAGATGATGCCGAGATGCAGACCCGAGAGTGCCAGCACGTGCGACACGCCGGCTTTTGAATACGACTCACGCAGTTGAGTGGTGAGCGCAGTCTTGTCGCCGAGGGTCATAGCCGCAATTGTGGCATACGCATCCTCGGAGACAGAGCTACCACGCAATCGTCGCAGCAGTCTGTGGCGCAACGATTGCAGCGACAAACCCAATCTGCCAATCAATGTCAAGCTTTTAATACCTACCTCTGCACGCTTCCAATTATCGGAAGCGATGAACGTGCGCGCTACTATGTCACGCACCATGCGTTGTCTGCGCCAACAGAAACCGCCACGCTGAACGCTTGCATCATCGTCGAAGTGGCTGAACACGGACCGCGCGGTGATGCCATCGCCAACAGTAAGCGACACCGCTGCGGTATCAGTACTGTTTTTCTGGAAGTAGGCGTTCACCCTATGCCCAGCCAGCCTGCCCCGAACAATGGCAAGCTCGCACTTGAACGAACGCTTTTTCTCTATCGGTTGCGCCAAGACAACCGCCTCATACGCTTCTTCTTCGCCCGAAAAGGCATACCTTTGCTGACGCTCTACGTAGGCTATGCGCCACGCTCCACCCGCCACCATAATGCCGAACAAAAGGAGGGTTTGCACTATAGCGTGACGATTGAGCAGATACAACAAAAGAACAACGGCAAGCAAACCGATGAACAACCACTGCCACAGCACAAGCGGCACATAGTCTGCCGTCGCATCGCCTACACAGATGCCTGCAATGAGGCACATAGCGACGCGCAAAAAAGGATATAATTGTAACTTGCCGTTTGTTTTCATTCGTCGTTAGTAGTAAAAAATCCATCCGCATCGGTCGATACGAGCATCCGCATCGGTCGATACGAGCATCCGCGTCGGTCGATACGAGCATCCGCGTCGGTCGACGCGGATCGTCAACGTGCCATATTACTTGCACGTCGAGCTCGGGCACACCGCCTTGAACTCACACTTCTCACAATGCGCTTTCCTACTCGTACAGACATATCTGCCGTGCAGGAGCAGCCAATGGTGAGCCTTCGCAAGGTCGTCAGCAGGTATGTGCTTCACAAGATGCTGCTCCACCTTCAGTGGCGTGTCAGCCGTGCGTGGCACGAGTCCGAGACGGTGGCTCACACGGAACACGTGCGTGTCAACGGGCATTGCAGCCGCGCCGAACGCCACTGCCAGCATCACGTTAGCCGTCTTACGACCTACGCCCGGCAAGCGCAGCAGACTGTCGAAGTCGTGTGGCACTTCACCCCCGTACTCGTTCTGTATCATGCGAGCGAGTTCTACAAGGTGGCGCACCTTGGCATTGGGATAGCTCACGCTCTTCACGTACTCGTACACCTCAAACTCGTCGGCTTCCGCCATAGAGCGTGCGTCTGGATAATGGGCGAAGAGTTCGGGGGTCACCTGGTTGACACGCTTGTCGGTGCATTGCGCACTGAGCACAACAGCAACGAGCAGTTGAAACACGCTGCCAAACTCCAGCTCGGTCGTCACTTCCGGATGGATGCCGCGGAAGTAGTCGAGCACATATTTATATAGTTCGCTTTTCTTCATTACTATTATTACTTCTTATATTATTACAGATGAAGCCCTATTGTAAAGCGCACATGGGCTACACGCTGCAAAGATACATCATTTGGAAAATGCAGACAAGAGAATAAGCGAGAATAATTGTATAGAAACAAAAAACGGATTTATCTGTTTGTGGTTAGCTGCGAAGCTGCGCAAACAGATAAATCCGTTTTTTATATACTCTTCACCCAGCAATAAGTTCCTGATACAGGATTGCTCGGTTGATGCCTTTTGCTTTGTTGGTGCACTTGAGACAAGTGCACCCCCTAAAGGTAGCCTCCTATTTTAATATTCGCTCCAAGACTTGATGCCAATGTCCTCAAGTTTAGTTGTGCAGAACGCATAGATGAATGCGCTTGCGAGGCGTGCGTTCGTGATAAGAGGCACGTTGAGGTCGATGGCAGCACGGCGAATCTTGTAACCATTGGTAAGCTCTGAGCTTGTGAGGTTCTTCGGAATGTTCACAACCATGTCGATAGTGTGGTCGTGCAGCAAGTCGAGAGCCTTAGGCTCGTCGCCCTCCTCCGACGGCCAGAGCACGTGAGTGTTCTGGATGCCGTTCTCGGTGAGGAACTTGCTTGTGCCACCCGTTGCATAGAGGTTGTAACCATGGTCGATGAGCATCTTTGCAGCATCGAGCATTGCAACCTTCTGCTTAGCACCACCTGTAGAGAGGAGGATGTTCTTCTTCGGGATGCGATGACCCACAGAGAGCATACTCTTCAGAAGTGCGGTATTGGTGTCGTCGCCCAAGCAGCCTACCTCGCCAGTAGAGCTCATATCTACGCCGAGCACCGGGTCTGCCTTCTGCAGACGGTTGAACGAGAACTGCGAAGCCTTGATACCAACATAGTCGAGGTCGAAGAGATTCTTGCTCGGCTTCTCAACCGGCAAGCCAAGCATTACGCGTGTGGCAAGCTCGATGAGGTTGATTTTGAGCACCTTGCTCACGAACGGGAACGAACGCGAAGCGCGGAGGTTGCACTCGATAACAAGGATATCGTTGTCGCGAGCCATGAACTGGATGTTGAACGGACCGTTGATGTGTAGCTCCTTAGCAATCTGACGACCTACACGCTTACAGCGGCGCACGGTCTCCACATAGAGCTTCTGCGGCGGGAACTGGATGGTAGCGTCGCCAGAGTGAACGCCGGCAAACTCGATGTGCTCAGAGATGGCGTAAGCGATAACCTCACCATTCTTTGCCACAGCGTCCATCTCGATTTCCTTAGCGTGCTCGATGAACTTGCTCACAACAACCGGGTGGTCCTCGCTCACGTTAGCCGCAAGCTGCAGGAATCGCTTCAGCTCGTCCTCGTTAGAGCATACGTTCATGGCAGCGCCAGAGAGCACGTACGACGGACGAACGAGAACCGGGAAGCCCACACGCTCGATGAAGCGGTCGATGTCCTCCATGCTTGTGAGGGCACTCCACTCAGGCTGGTTGATGCCGTTGTTGGTGAGCATCTGCGAGAACTTAGCACGGTCCTCGGCGTTGTCGATGTCCTGAGCCTTTGTACCGAGGATAGGCACGTGCTGCTCATCGAGGAGCACAGCGAGGTTGTTAGGAATCTGACCGCCAGTAGACACGATTACGCCGTTAGGCTGCTCGAGGTCGATGATATCCATAACGCGTTCGAAGGTAAGCTCGTCGAAGTAGAGACGGTCGCACATATCATAGTCGGTAGACACGGTCTCGGGGTTATAGTTAATCATAACCGAGCGGTAGCCCTCCTTGCGGATAGTGTTCAGAGCCTGAACGCCACACCAGTCGAACTCTACAGACGAACCGATGCGGTAAGCACCCGAACCGAGTACGATGATAGAACGCTTGTCGTTCTCGTAGGTGATGTCGCTCTTCACGCCAGCGTATGTAACGTACAGATAGTTGGTCTGTGCAGGATACTCGGCAGCCAGGGTGTCAATCTGCTTAACAACTGGCAGGATGCCGTAGTTCTTACGACGGTTGCGAACGACGAGCGACGCCTTGCGCATCGACTTGAGCTCGTCCTCAAGACCAACGGCACGCGCAATCTGGAAGTCGGTGAAGCCGTACACCTTAGCGGTGCGTAGGAGCTCCTTGTCGAGAGTGTTGATGTTGCACTTCTTCATAGCCTCATCGATGTCGATGATGTGCTTGAGTTTCTCGAGGAACCACTTGTCAATCTTTGTAAGGTCGTGGATCTGGTCGACGGTGTAGCCCTTATGCATAGCCTTAGAGATGACGAACACACGCTTATCGGTCGGCTCGCGCAGAGCTGCGTCGATATCGTCAATCTCAAGTTCCTTATTCTCTACGAAGCCGTGCATACCCTGACCTATCATGCGCAGACCCTTCTGTATAGCCTCCTCGAAGTTGCGACCGATAGCCATCACCTCGCCTACCGACTTCATTGAAGAGCCGAGCTCCTTGTCTACGCCGCGGAACTTAGAGAGGTCCCAACGCGGAATCTTGCAGACAACGTAGTCGAGTGCCGGCTCGAAGAATGCGGATGTGGTCTTTGTTACGGAGTTCTTCAACTCGAACAAGCCGTAGCCCATGCCGAGCTTAGCCGCAACGAAGGCGAGCGGATAGCCCGTAGCCTTAGAAGCGAGAGCAGAAGAACGGCTCAGACGAGCGTTCACCTCGATAACACGGTAGTCTTCCGACTGCGGGTCGAAGGCGTACTGCACGTTACACTCGCCGACGATGCCGATGTGACGGATAATCTTGATGGCGAGAGCGCGCAGTTTGTGATACTCAGAGTTGGTGAGCGTCTGCGACGGAGCGATAACGATTGACTCGCCGGTGTGGATGCCGAGCGGGTCGAAGTTCTCCATGTTGCAGACTGTGATACAGTTGTCGTAGCGGTCGCGCACTACCTCGTACTCTATCTCCTTCCAGCCCTTGAGACTCTTCTCTACGAGCACCTGCGGAGAGAACGAGAATGCCTTCTCTGCGAGCTTGTCGAGTTCCTCCTCGTTGTCAGCGAAACCCGAACCGAGTCCGCCGAGAGCATAAGCAGCGCGGATGATAACCGGGTAGCCGAGTTCGGCAGCCGCCTTGCGTGTCTGCTCCATTGTCTCGCAAGCCTCGCTCTTGATTGTCTTCACGTTGATTTCGTCGAGCTTCTCAACGAAGAGCTCGCGGTCTTCGGTGTCGATGATAGCCTGCACCGGTGTACCGAGCACACGCACGTTGTACTTGTCGAGGATGCCGTTACGGTAGAGTTCTACGCCGCAGTTGAGCGCTGTCTGTCCGCCGAACGAGAGGAGGATGCCGTCAGGACGCTCCTTCTTGATTACTTCCTCTACGAAGTAAGGCTGTACGGGAAGGAAATATATCTGGTCGGCAACGCCTTCAGATGTCTGCACTGTTGCGATGTTCGGGTTGATGAGCACTGTCTCTACGCCCTCCTCGCGCAGAGCCTTAAGCGCCTGCGAACCAGAGTAGTCGAACTCGCCCGCTTCGCCAATCTTCAAGGCACCCGAACCGAGCAATAACACTTTCTTTATATTTTCGTCTTTCATTTATTCTAATGTTTAATGATTAATGTTTAATGTTTAATCAGGCTACGCCCGACAACACAAAACTTAAACATTTGTATTTTCACTTTTCGTTCTTCACGCTTCAGTTAGTTCATAGCCTCTACGAACTTGTCGAACATAAACTCTGTATCAACCGGACCTGAGCAAGCCTCCGGGTGGAACTGGCTTGAGAACCAAGGCTTCGACTTGTGGCGAATGCCCTCGTTCGATCCGTCGTTCATGTTCACGAAGAGCTCTTCCCAATCGGCACCGAGTGTCTTAGCGTCTACTGCGTAGCCGTGGTTCTGCGATGTTACGAAGCACTTCTCTGTGCCTACCATGCGCACCGGCTGGTTGTGTGAGCGGTGACCGTACTTGAGTTTGTAGATATGAGCGCCTGCTGCCTTAGCGAGGAGCTGGTTGCCCATACAGATGCCGCAGATAGGCTTGTCTGAGAGGCTCATCTGCTTCTGGATGATCTTCACGGCAGCCTCGCACATGTCGGGGTCGCCAGGACCGTTGGCAAGGAACAGACCGTCGAACTCCATGTCGGTATAGTCGTAGTTCCAAGGCACGCGGATAACCTCGCAGCCGCGGTTGATGAGGCAGCGGATAATGTTAGCCTTCACGCCGCAGTCGACGAGCACCACCTTCTTCTCGGCGCCCTCGTTGTAGCGGATGATCTCCTTGCAGCTCACCTTGTCGACGAAATTAACTCCAGCATACTCGGCTGTAGGCACGTTCTCCGGCTCGTCATCGAAGATAATCTTACCCATCATAACACCGTGCTCGCGCAGCACCTTAGTAAGTTCGCGCGTGTCGATGCCGGTGATGCCCGGTACATGCTCACGTTTGAGCCACTCGGCAAGACTCTCTACGGCATTCCAGTGGCAGTACTGCTCGCTGTAGTCAGCCACAATGATAGCCGAAGCGTAGATTTTGTCACTCTCCATGAATGTAGGCAATCCGTTCTCCTCAGTGGTGAACGGTGGCACACCATAGTTACCAACCAACGGATAGGTCAGAGTCATTAGCTGTCCGGCGTACGAGGGGTCGGTGAGCGACTCTGGGTAGCCCATCATAGCAGTGTTGAAAACCACCTCGCCAGCCACCGGTGCTTCATAACCGAACGACTTTCCGTGGAACTTGGTTCCGTCTTCCAATACTAAAGTTACATTTCTCATATTTATATATCTTCTCGAATTAATTTTTATTCGTTGTTAGTTTTATCGCGCACAGACGCCCTGGAAGCGCAAAAGTCAATCCTCTGTGTTCACTTTTGCCCTTTCAGGGCGTGTTTGTTCATGGTGGCAGCAGGACACAGCCTACTGAACTTCATGTACAAAATCCCACTACGGTTCGACGTACATCTGTCGTATGGGTAAAAATTAAGCGCCAAGACAAATAGCCCGACGCTTATATACATTATTTTAAAATACCAATCAGGAGGCCTGTCAACGACAGTCCTACGCTCAGGAACGACATCCACAAAGAGGTAGTAGCACTAACATAGGCATTGTTAGCTTCAACCTTGTTGGGCTCTACGTATATGTAATCGTTCTGCTGAACATAATAGTAAGGCGAATTGATGAGATTAGCATCGTTCAGATTAAGACGATGTATCTCCTTCTGTCCGTCGGGGTTCTCACGAATAAGGAGAACATTGTCGCGTTTACCGAAGATGGTGAGGTCGCCTGCCGAAGCTATTGCCTCCATGATGCTCATCTTCTCGTTAGTGACGGGGATGACACCAGGCGACTTAACAGCACCTGCCAACACTACTCTATAGCTCGACAAACGAACTGTAACAACGGGGTTCTCTGCTTCAGAGAAGTAGGGCTTCACTTTCTCAAAAATCAACTGCTCACACTCGGTGTTGGTAAGACCAACAACCTTGAGCTTGCCAATAACGGGGAAGTTTATCTCTCCGTCGTTGTTGACGAGATACTGCTGCACGGTAGTGTTCATAATGGCTGAGTTACTGCTACCGCTTGTTGTCGGCATATTTGCAAAAAGGTTGAACGGACGTGATGTCTCCGGGTCGGATGTAACGACAGCTATGGAGAGCAAGTCCTTAGGCATGATGCGCGCATCATACAACCCTTTCGAAGCAGCAAGACTTATCGAATCGATATTCTTAAAATACGGAACCTTCTTCGCTGCGGAGCAACCGCTGAGAAGTACCACTATTGTCAGTATAATTATTGGTAATAATAATTTCTTCATAACAATTATTCTGTCTATGTTTAAATATCGTCTGCAAAAATACTACTTATTTCTGATACTGACAAGTTTTTACAGGCTCATTTATCATATTTTAGAAACTAAATGCACAGCTTTGACGAAAGACAGCGAACGCCACCCACACAAAGCGCGAACGCCACCCACACAGATTGCGAACGCCACCCACACAGATTGCGAACGCCGTCGGTGCAGGTTGCGAACGCTAAACGACGACCAAAGTAGATGTTATATTTGACAAGAGTTGATGCGCTAAACGCATTAAGTACATAAAAAACATAGCGCAAGCGGGTATATTGTCACAAAAATTAATTAATTTTGTCGGGTAATAGCATACCACTGATTATAGCGATGTAGGCGTGAGCTCGCATCGGCTTAGTCAATAATGTGTCATAAGCCTTTTCAAATATGAACAACAAGCAAGTAAGCCCACGACTCAACAAGGTGTTATTGATATACACCGGTGGCACAATCGGTATGGGACATAACCCCGACACGGGAGCCCTCGAACCGCTGAACTTCGACCATCTACTGTCTAACTTCCCCGAATTTGCACTCCTGCCGACGGAGGTGGACACATATCAGTTCACACCACCCATCGACTCATCAGATATGAGTCTGCGCCGATGGGCCCAGCTTGTGCGCATCATCGCCGACAATTATGAAGCCTACGATGGTTTTGTTGTGCTACATGGCACCGACACTATGGCTTACACGGCATCGGCTCTGTCGTTCATGCTCGAGAACCTCACGAAGCCGGTCATCCTCACTGGCTCTCAGCTACCTATCGGACAGCTCCGCACGGACGGCAAGGAGAACTTGCTGACGAGCATTGAGTTGGCAGCGGCATTCGGCGAGGATGGCAGACCGATGGTGCCGGAGGTGTGCATATACTTCAGTGGCAGACTGCTGCGTGGCAACCGTAGCACGAAGGAGAGTGCCGACGGCTTCAACGCCTTCAACTCGTTCAACTATCCGCACCTGTGCGAAGCAGGTGTCGAGTTTCAGTTCAACCCACACTACATCCTAAAGCCCGACTATACAAAGCCTATGATACCACACACAGCAATGGACCCGAACGTGGTGGTATTCTCACTTTTCCCTGGCATTCAAGAGAACGTGGTGCGCCATATGTTTGAAGCACCCGAGCTGCGCGGCATAGTGATGAGAAGCTTCGGCAGCGGCAACGCTCCACAGAAGCCATGGCTCATGCGACTGCTGAAGGATGCCACACAGCGTGGCGTGACGGTAGTGAATATCAGTCAGTGCGTAGCAGGCTTCGTGAAGATGGGACGCTACGACACGGGCTTCCAGCTACAAGACGCAGGCGTGGTGAGCGGCGGCGACAGCACCGTGGAGAGTGCCATCACCAAACTAATGTTCCTGCAGGCACACTACAAGGACGTGCGCGCTATACGCAGCCTCATGGGGCGTAGCATCTGCGGCGAGATAACGAAATAGGCGATTAAGCATTTTTACACATTATATATATAACATATTCAGCTTAAAGTGGTAACTTTGTTGTCCTAATACGGACTTATACGAAGAAGAAACATTCAAATCGAAACAAATGAAACGAACAAACATTAAAGCCTTGGCGATAATGCTTATCGCCACTATCGTCTCTATCACAGCCTCTGCACAAATTCCAGAGGGCTACTACGACGCATTGAAAGGCAAGAAGGGTGCGGAACTGAAGACCGCCGTGCACAACATCATA
Organism: Prevotella sp.; assembly: GCA_052272805.1. Lineage (GTDB taxonomy): Bacteria > Bacteroidota > Bacteroidia > Bacteroidales > Bacteroidaceae > Prevotella. The sequence continues at coordinate 16,001 of DAVZJL010000006.1, forward strand.
AAAGAGGCTCGTGTTTTGAGCTACGGCAAGGGCATTGCAGCCACATGGTGGGGCTTCTACCTCACCGACAACGACAACGGATACGTCATCGACCGCTACTCGCCTAACAAGGTGGAGTTCGGCGAATGGGGCGCATCGTGCTCCTCGATGAACATCGAGCACTCGTTCCCGAAGAGTTGGTGGGGCGGCGAACAGCGCCAGGCTTACAAGGACCTCTACAACCTCATGCCGAGCGACGCTAAGGCTAACTCTACAAAGAGCAACTACGGTATGGGCGTAGTGACAAAGGCGACGTACGACAACGGCGTGATAAAGGTTGGCTCAGGCAATAGTGGCACAAAGCTGTGGCAACCCTACCCAGAGTGGCAGGGCGACTTCGCTCGTGCATACCTCTATATGGCTACGTGCTATCAGGACTACAAGTGGGTGAAGGAGGGTCTGAAATCGCTCGAGACGGGCGACTATCCTACGCTGCAGAAGTGGGCTTCCGACCTCTACATCAAGTGGGCGAAGGAAGACCCCGTGAGCGACCTTGAGGCTAAGCGCAACAACATAGTGTACAGCATTCAGGGCAACCGCAACCCATTCATCGACTTCCCTAACCTCATGGAATACATCTGGGGCGATAGCATCAACTACGAGTTCGACCCTGCCAAGACCGTAACAACAAAGGTGGAGATGGGCGACGAAAGCATGATGTGTATATATCTGGCAAACTTCAAGACATCTGATGGCGGATGCACCATCGAAACTCCGCTCCATCCGAAAGAGGGCGTAGAGGTGTGGGAACTCACACAATCATATGGTTGGAAAGGCACGGGTGCCATGAAGGAAGGAACAAACACATACGCAACGAAATTTGCAGCAGAGAGCTCGGTTGTCACCCCCGAGATTGACCTCAGCGAATATAAATCGACAACAATGACATTCAGCCACGCCGTAAACTACGCGAAGAAACCAAGCGAGAGACTCAGCGTAGAGGTGCGCTGCGAGGGCAAGACAACGAAGCTCGAAGGCTTCGCATGGCCTGAAGGCATAGACTTCAATTTTGTTAACTCGGGCGATATAGATCTCAGCACTTGGGCTGGCAAGAAGATTAACGTCGTGTTCCACTACACAAGCACCACAAGCGAGGCTCCGACATGGGAGGTGCGCGACATTGCGCTCACCGGCGTGAAGGGCAGCGCGGCTACGGCTATAGGCAGCGTGACGGAGGGTGCTCAGGACAAATTCAACCCTACCCTGCCCTACACCGTGTACGACATCAGCGGCAGAGTGGTTGCGGGCGATGCACCGCACGGCGTGTTCATCGTGAAGCAGGGTAAGAACATATTTAAGGTGATGCGCTAATGATAAACGTAGCAAACCTTGTACAACTGAAGGCGTTCGCACGCCAGGATGCCTTGCTGCTCGCACTGTTGTGGGCAGCAAGCTTCGCATGTATAATGCTGCTCAACGCGGGGTTCATCGGCAACATCTTAGCTCTGGCTACGCCGTTCCTCGTAGGCTACCGACTGAAGGCGTTCCGCACGCAAGCTCTCTACGGCGTGATATCGTTTCGCCGCGCTTACGCCTACTCGCTCTACGTGTTCATCTACGCCTCATTAGTGTTCGCACTGGTGCAGTACGCCTACTTCCAGTTCTTGGACAACGGCGCGTTCGCCAATCTCATCACCACAACGATGAAGCAGGTGGCACCCGTCTACGAGCAGCAGGGCATATCGAAGGCGGAGATAAAGAACAGCATGGACCTCATAACGATGATTACACCCGTGCAATGGGCGTTCATGTTTATGATGCAGAACCTCGCCATCGGCGCGATTATTAGTCTGCCAATTGCGCTTATTGGAAAAAGAAACAGATATTAAAACACCTCAACATAACAACATCACAATGGATATAACAGTAGTAGTTCCTTTGTTCAACGAGGAGGAATCGCTCCCCGAACTCTACGCGTGGATAGAACGCGTGATGAAGGCTAACAACTTCACATACGAAGTAATATTTGTAAACGATGGCTCTACCGACAACTCGTGGAACGTCATCGAAAGCCTCTCGCAGAAGTCACCAGCAGTGAAAGGCATCAAATTCCGTCGCAACTACGGCAAGAGTCCGGCACTCTTCTGCGGCTTCAAAGAGGCTGAGGGCGACGTAGTAATCACTATGGATGCCGACCTGCAGGACTCGCCCGATGAGATACCAGCTCTTTATCACATGATTGTGGACGAGGGCTACGACCTCGTGAGCGGATACAAACAGAACCGCAAGCAGGGCGATCCACTCTCAAAGACCATACCTACGAAACTCTTCAACGCTACGGCACGCAAGGTGAGCGGCATACACAATCTGCACGACTTCAACTGTGGACTGAAGGCTTACCGCAAGGACGTAGTGAAGAACATCGAAGTGTACGGCGAGATGCACCGCTACATACCTTACTTGGCTAAGAACGCTGGCTTCGACAAGATTGGCGAGAAGCCGGTGCATCACCAGGCACGCAAGTTCGGCAAGTCGAAGTTTATGGGTTGGAACCGCTTCTTCAACGGCTATCTCGACCTTATCACGCTGTGGTTCCTTTCGAGCTTCGGAAGAAAACCGATGCACGTGTTCGGTTTCCTTGGCACGCTGATGTTCTTCATCGGCTTCCTCTCGGTGGTTATATTAGGCGTAGACAAGCTATGGTGCTTAGCGCATGGCATCCCACAGCGACTCATCACCGACTCGCCCTACTTCTTCATTGCGCTCACCGTGATGATGATCGGCACACAGTTCTTCCTCGCAGGCTTCATCGGCGACCTCGTGAGCCGCTCGTCGCAGAACCGCAACGACTATCAGATTGAGAAGACGCTGCGCTGCGAGAAATAAAACAAACTCATAAACAACAAATGCGAACATCAACTATATCAGTAGCCATAACAATGGTGGCACTGTTCGTGCTGACTGCGTGCTCGTCGATAGACTGTCCGCTGAACAACCGCGTGTACGCTACGTTCCGACTCGACGGCGACATAACGAAGATGGAAGACACGCTGACCGTAGCCGTACCACGCTCTATGGACTACAAAGACGATGACACCGTAGTCATCAACCGACTCGCCGACTTCGACAGCATCGCACTGCCGATGAGCTATCAGCGCACAACGGACGTGTATGTCTTCACTATAAAGCAGAAGGATAGCGAAGTGAGAACAACAGATACAGTGTGGGTAGAGAAGGAGAACAACCCACACTTCGAGTCGGTCGACTGCAATCCGCAGTTCTTCCACACCATCACAGACGTGACGTTCACCACTGAGGCGATAGAAAACATAACGATAAATTATAATAAGGTAACATATAATGACGGTAAAGCGCACTTCCTCATTCGTTTCAAGGGTCATAGCAATTAGTCTGCTGCTGATTGCGGTGACGACTGTATCGGCTCAGAGCAGGAAAGAAGCCATTGCGGAGAAATCAGCGAAGGCGGAGAAAGACTCGGTGGCGTTCTTCCGAGGTGTGGCGGTGTCGGCTGACGTGGTGGGACTGACGCAACTGGCGTTCAGCGACTACGGACAGTACGAAGCTGCGCTGCGCATCAACCTTAAGGATCGCTACTTCCCCGTTTTCGAGTTAGGCTATGGCACAGCCGACGCTGACAACCCTACAACAAACCTCAGATACAAGACATCAGCTCCCTACTGGCGTGTGGGCGTGGACTTCAACATCGCGAAGAACAAGCATGACGCTTACCGCGTCTATGCCGGCGCACGCTACGCCATGACTTACTACAAGTTTGATGTGTCGAGCAACGGATTAAAAGACCCCGTATGGGGCGACGATATCACATACAACGTGAAGGGCATGAAAGCCAACTATCATTGGATGGAGGCAGTGTTCGGTGTCGATGCAAAGATTGCAGGTCCGCTACGCTTGGGTTGGTCGGTGCGCTACCGCAGACGCATAGCACACAACAACGGCGAGATTGGCAACACTTGGTATGTTCCGGGCTACGGAAAACAAGGCAGAAGCCGTTTGGGTGGCACATTCAACATCATCTTTGAGATATAATTATGACAAACAAAAGACTTCTATGGCGCTTGCCATTCCTCCTGTTCCTCATTATCGGAACAGTTTATATAGTGCGCCAGCAGCGCAGTATGCCTTATCAACACGATAAAGGACAGATATTCGGCACGTTCTATCACATCACTTATCAAAACGACTCGTCTATACAGGCAGACATTCTCGCCGAACTACAGAAGGTAGACGACGCTCTGTCGATGTTCAACAAGGAATCAATCATCTCGCACATCAACCGCGGAGAGGACGTGGAGACGAACGAGATGTTCGAGAGCGTGTTCAACCTGGCAGAGAGCGTCTCTGACAAGACCGACGGAGCATTCGACATCACCGTGGCTCCGCTCGTGAACGCATGGGGATTCGGTTTCAAGACGGGCAACCCACCGACGAAGCACATGGTCGACTCGCTGCGTGCCATCGTGGGATATAACAAGGTGAAGCTCGTGAACCACCGCATACAGAAGACCGACCCACGCGTGATGCTCGACTGTAGTGCTATCGCCAAGGGCTACGGCTGCGATGTAGTAGCGCGTCTGCTTGAGAAGCGTGGCATAAAGAACTACATGGTGGAGATTGGCGGCGAGGTGGTTACGCACGGTATCAGCGAGAAGCGTCTGCCATGGAAGATTGGCGTGACGAAGCCATCGGACGACTCACTGAACGTGAACAACGAGCTGCAGACTGTACTTAACGTGAAGGATCGCGCTATGGCTACCAGCGGCAACTACCGCAACTTCTACTATCGTGGTGGCAAGAAGTACGCCCACACCATCGACCCTGCTACGGGCTACCCCGTGCAGCACAGCATTCTCTCCGCAACCGTGCTCGCCAAGCACTGCGCGGAAGCCGATGCCTATGCTACCGCATTCATGGTGATGGGCATGGAGAAAGCGCAGAAAGTGCTCGCAGAGCACCCCGAACTGATGGCATATCTCATATATAGCGACCACGATGGCAAGTTGCAAGTATGGTATTCGCCATCGATGGAGGACAAGATTCAGAAGTAAATGCTTAATCTCTATGACAAGCTTCGCGAGATACCATTGTTCCAGGGTCTCACAAGCGACAACCTCATGCAGATTATCGGTCAGACGAAGTTCAGCTTCAAGAAGTTCGGCAAGAACGAAATAATCAAGAAGGAGGGAGAGAAATGCAACAACATCGCCATTCTATTGAGTGGCGATGTGAAGGTTGTGGCTCATGCCAACGACCACAGCTACTCGATAGAAGAACACATCAAGGCTCCCTGCATCCTACAAATAGAGCACTTCATGGGACTCTCGCCACACTACACACGCACGTTCACATCTGTAGACGAAAGCGACACTGTGGAGATATGCCAGAGCGACCTTATGCATATCTCCGACGAGTTTATCATCTTCCGTATCAATATGCTTAACATCGTGTCAGCAATGGCGCAGAAAGCAGAGCGTAAGCTTTGGCATCCAATGCCTACTGAGATACGGGCACGCATCGCTACGTTCCTCAAACTACGCTGTTTCTCGCCTATCGGTCCTAAAGTGATACGCATAAAGATGACTCGCCTGGCGCAGGAACTCGGCACAAGTCGCCGCAATGTGTCGGAGGCACTCAATGCTATGCAAGCCGACGGAGTGCTACACTTCAGCCGTGGCATTATTAGTGTGCCGCAGGTAGAAAGACTCCAATAACTTGCTGCCGATTTTGTCACGTGTTTGATATTAGCATGGAATAATGCAAAATAAAGGAATACAGAATATATAAAAGCAAAAAATGCTCCACTGCATCACGCAGTAGAGCATTTAAACCTTTATAACCAATATTTATTGTACAAGAACCTTAATATTCTTTCTAATTCTATAGGTTCGGAATTGCTAATTGCTAAGCCTTCTTTGGCTCAGTTTCCTTAGCCTCCTCCTTCACTTCAGCAGACTTAGGCTTCTTTGCAGCAGGCTTCTTTGCTTTAGGAGCAGTCTCTGCCTTCGGAGCTTTTGTCTTCTCAAGCTTAGCGCGGAGCTTCTCCTCAGCAGCCTCAATCTTCTCAATCTTGGTCTGCAGACGAGTGATTTCCTTGTTCTTCATCTCAATCTCCTCGTCCTGATTTTTGATAGTGGTGAGGAGCGAAGCAAGTTCGTCGTTGTCAACAGACTCAGGATAGAGCGAATTAACGCGAGCGATGAAGTCGCCGAGAATGTTCATATAGTTGGTGAATGCGTCGAACGGCGATGCATAGATGCCACGGTCTATGCCTACCTGCGACGGCTTTGTAGTCATCTGACGGAAGTTGTTAGAAGCCTGCAGATAGTCCCAGTCCTGATTGATACGTGGGTCGTCGGCGATGCGCACGCGGTCGGCTACGCTATAGAGCTTGTTGAACGCCTCGCGTTGCATCGGGTTGCCGAGCCAAGAGCTCACATCGCGCTCCTCATCAGTCCAAGAGAGTGTGTCGGGCACATCGAGTGCGCCTACGCTTGGCATTGTGTCGCAGATCTCGCTCGGTGTAGAGAATGTGAGACCGCGCTGCTTAGCACATTCGGGCAGAGCCTTGAGGAAGTCGAGGATGTTGCTCGACAACGGCTGAGCCACACCAAGAGCAGAAAGCTCCATGAAGATATTCACTACGTGCTCCTCGCCTGGGAAGTTGGCAATGCGGTCAACGTAGTTGTCAGCGAAGAGTGGATATCCCTCCCAGTCGACATTGCTAAAGCGCAGAGAGATGTCGTCACTGAGGTTCACGTCGCGCAACAAGAGCTTGAGGTTAGGAGCGAGCGCACAGTTGTAAACATAGTGGGGCGACTTCCAACCGAGGACGTGGCGTGCGCCTTCGGTGAGCATACCCTTGAAGCCCATCTGTGCTGCCTGAGCACCGATGTCGTCGCTGTAGATGAGCGAAGAGTTGCGAAGCACCTTAGGCTCCTTGCCGAAGTACTCCTTCATCTTCTGACACTGGCGCTTCACTTCCTTAGCGAAGCTCTCTTCGTTGGCGAGCGAAGCAAGACCATGTGAGTAAGGCTCTGCGAGGAACTCTACGCAACCAGTCTGGTTGAGTTCCTGAAGTTTTTCAAGCACCTGCGGAGCGTGGATTTCCAACTGCTCCATGCCCACGCCTGAGAGAGAGAAAGCAACCTTGAAGAAGCCAGGATGTTCCTTCAGCATTTCGCCCAAAGCCTCAAGAGCTGGCATATACGAGCGGTTAGCCACATCAGTGATGAGACGCTCGTCCTCATAGTCGTCATAGTAATAGTGGTCGGTGCCGATATCAAAGAAACGATAGCGCTTCAGCTGTATGTTCTGATGTATCTCGAAATATAAACAAATCGTTTTCATTATTGTTTGCTTTTAAGATTATTGTATTGTGATTTACTCGTTGTGTATATGCCTTTGGCTTAGATGTCGCCAGCGAGGACGCGCTCGTAGAGGTTCTTTATGCGTGCGCCCACCTTTTCCCATGTAATCTGGTCGACCTCGCGCTTGCCTTCCTCTTTGAGGTAGTTGAAGAGCGACTCGTTGCTACATATTGAGTAGATAGCGTCGGCAAGTGCGTGGATATCCCAGTAGTCAACCTTTATACAGTTGTCGAGGATTTCGGCACAACCCGATTGTTTAGAGATGATTGTCGGCGTGCCGCACTGCATTGCTTCAAGCGGCGAGATACCGAACGGTTCAGAAACTGACGGCATGACATATACATCCGAATCCTTCAGACACTCGTACACTTGCTTTCCACGCATGAAGCCCGGGAAGTGGAAACGGTCGGCGATGCCACGCTCAGCTGCGAGATAAATCATTGCGTCCATCATATCGCCGCTGCCAGCCATGCAGAAGCGCACATTGCGTGTACGCTGCAACACCATGTTGGCAGCCTCAACGAAGTACTCTGGACCTTTCTGCATTGTGATACGTCCGAGGAAGGTTACGACCTTCTCCTTACCTGTATGGTCTGGGCGTGGGATGTCCTGCAACTCCTGACGCAGTGGGTAAACGGCGTTGTGCATTGTGAAGCACTTGCGCGGATCCTGATGATACTGATGGATAACGGTCTGACGTGTGAGTTCCGACACGCACATGATGCAGTCAGCGTTGTCCATGCCGTCCTTCTCTATTGCGTAAACCGTGGGGTTCACCTTACCGCGTGAGCGGTCGAAGTCGGTAGCGTGAACGTGTATGCAGAGCGGCTTGCCGCTTACGTGCTTAGCGTTGATGCCGGCTGGATAGGTGAGCCAGTCGTGAGCATGAATGATGTCGAACTCCTCTGTGCGAGCCACTACGCCGGCTATGATTGAGTAGTTGTTAATCTCCTCGTGCAGGTTAGACGGGTAACCGCCGGCAAACTCCATGCAGCCAAGGTCGTTGACGTGCATATAGTTGAAGTCGGCATAGATATGGTCGCGCAGACGATAGTAATAATCTGGATCCATGATGTTGCCAACACGTTCCTTGACGTAGTCGTAGTTGACATCGCGCCAAGCGATAGGCACGCAGTTCATAGCCACGATACGGCAGGCACTGCGATCCTCGTCGCCGAACGGATGCGGCAGACAGAGCACTGTCTCGACATCGCCTTGAGCGTGCAGACCCTGAGAAATTCCGAAGTTAGCGGTAGCGAGTCCACCAAATACGTGAGGAGGATACTCCCATCCGAACATTAATACTTTCATATATACTTATCCTCCTATTTTAATATTTATATTTTTCCAAGAGTTCGAGAGTGCGCAGTATCTCTGCCACGTTGATAGCGAACGAGATAGCACCACGTCCGTGGAATGGTGGGTTGCCGTCGAAGAGTTCGGGGATGGTGCCGAGGCAGTGGCTCGTCATCTCGTCTTCGTAGCCCACCATCTGACGCTCGATGAACGAGAGGCGTGTGCGCTTGTATATCTTCAGACATGCCTCCATATAGAAGCCACCGAGCCAAGGCCACGCTGTGCCCTGATGGTAAGCGTAGTCGCGCTGTGTCTGCGGACCGACGTACATCGGGTTGTAGCCACCGCTCTTCGGCGAGAGCGAGCGCAAGCCCTTCGGTGTGAGGAGCTCGCGTGTGCATACGTCGAGTACTGTTTTCTGCTGTGCCGGTGTGAGTGGCGAGTAGTCGAGTGCTACGGCGAATATCATGTTCGGACGAACGCTCCAGTCGGGGTTATCCTTCGGCTCTACATAATCGAAGAGGTAGCCGTATTCGTTGACGAAGGTTTCTACGAACGACTTACCGCAGAGTGTTGCATACTGCTCGAAGTCGGCTGCCTCTGTTGCATCGCCATAGTCGGCTGCCATAGATGCGCAGAACTTCAGCGCGTTGTACCACAGAGCGTTGAACTCTACGATGTAGCCTGTACGCGGTACGACGGGACGTCCGCCTGCTGTAGAGTTCATCCATGTCACTGCCTTGTCCTTACCTTCCGAGTAAAGGAGTCCGTTCTCACAGAGCTTGAGGTTCGGGTGGCGGTTGTCTATAATATAATGTAAGATGTCATAGAGTAGCTTACCATACTTGCGGTTGCACTTCTCTCGACCAGCGTGCTTAGCATACTGCTGCACTGCCCATACGCACCAAAGCATTACGTCAGGTTGGTCTATCTCATAAATCTTTGCTGTGAGTGGCTTGCCTGCCATAAACTCGTAGAGTCCGCGCATGGCTGTTTCCATTACGAGTTCGAAGTAGTCTTCCTCCTCGATTGAGAGCGTGAGACCGGGCAGGGCAATGAACGTATCGCGTGCACGACACTTGAACCAAGGATAGCCGGCGAGGATGTAACGCTCGTCCTTCTTTGTACGGTTGTGGAATTGGTGTGCAGCGTTCACAAGGCAGTGGAAGAAGTTGTCGCGTGGTGAGCGTTCGTCCACTTCCTCCTGGAAGAGTTTCTTCAGACCGGTTGTCTTGCACGCTGATGTAGATGCCGAGAACACGATACTCTCGCCCTTCTTGATATCCATCTCGAAGTAGCCTGGTACGTAGAGATCCTCGTTAGAAGCGTAGCCACGCTCCTGCTCCTTCGGATATTCTACACCGCGATACCAATCAGGCTGGAAGACGAATTTCACCTTCTTACTGAACTGCATATAAAGCTCGGGATAGCCTGCGTACATACGGGTTTTGATGCCGTTCGTTACTTCTGTGTACTCGCGTGAAGCTACTGAGTTCTCGTGCGTAAACTGGCGCACGCTACGAAAAGCAAGGAACGGACGGAAGCGGAGTGTCGTTGCAGAATGTGCATCAACAAGGGTATAACGAATAAGGATGCGGTCTTCGTAGTGTTGGAACACCACTTCTTTCTTCAGAACAACACCACCTACGCGGTAGAGTGTTGTCGGCACTTTGTCACAATCGAACTCGCGTATATATTTGTGACCTTTCGGACTGTAGTTGTTGCCCTGATACTTGTGCAAACCGAGATTAAACTCAGCACCATGCTGTATAACCGTGGGGTCGAGTGACGAAAGGAGCACATGGTTCTCGTCGTCAAGTTCCGGAACGGGCACGACAAGCAAGCCATGATATTTGCGCGTATTACAATCGACAATGGTAGAGCAAGAGTATGCTCCCGAACGATTAGTACGCAACAACTCACGTGGCACCGACTCTTCGAGGTTTGTCATCAGAGCTTTTTCGAATCGCAAATAACTCATAGATTTATGATTAAGGTTCATTATTAGTTAGCTATAATAAGTGTAGTAGTCTTTTAAAAAGGCATTGCTACCTTACGAAATCAAAGGTAGTAAAAATATGTTTATGCACAAAATAAAACATTAACTATTTTAAAAAATCCTCACATTTTGCCCTATTGTCAGCAAAAAGTGAGGATTTAACTATGAAAACGTTTGTATTTACTCGGGTATTAAGAAGTTGATAACCTCCTGCTCTACGCTTACTGTAAACGGTCCGACTGGTGTCTTCATCAGTCTGCCGTCGATACCTACGAGTGCTTTGTGTGCCTCAAGCACTTCCACCTTGCGTGTGCGGAACGGATGCACGCTACGGTGGTTGAGGAACTTTCCACGTACGAAGAGGTAGAAGCCTTCAATGAGCTGCGTCATGCCGGGGTGATAAACCACGCTCACATCGAGTAGTCCGTTGTACGGCACGGCGTTCGGTGTCTGTCCGTATCCGGGGGCGTTGCCTATGCATACGGTCATCACGTTGCGCTTCACGGTGTCGGAGTTTATCTTTAAGTGCATCTTGTACTCCAGACGTTGGAATATCATGAGTATGAATGAGAAGATAAATGAGAGTGTACGCGAACCGAAGTAATGGCGTGTCTGTCGGCGCAGGTTCATTATTGCGGCAATGAGTCCGATATTGATACAGTTGAGGAAATAACGACGACATGCCTCACCATGCTTGTTGGTGTAGCGTATGCAGCCAAGGTCAATCTTGCGCACACGACGCTGTTTGAGCCACTTGATAGTCTGTTCGTAGTCGCTCTCGCGAAATCCCCAGAAGTGGGCGAAGTCGTTCATCAGTCCGTTGGGTATCACGCCGAGTGCTATTGTGTCGCGTAGACGTTTCTCGGTGAGCATCAGACAGTTGACTGCATCGTTAAGAGCCGAGTCGCCACCCACGATGACGATGGTCTTATAGCCGTTATTGATCATCATCTTCACCAAGCGCTCCACACTTGCCGAGTTTTCGCTCTGCAAGTAGTCGTACTCGATGCCGTTTGCCTTCAGGCATCGCTCAATCTTCTCCCAGCGTTTGCCGGAGTTGAATGTCTCATGTTTCGGGCAGTAGAGTATGCCCCAACGGTCGTCGTTAATCATATCGTTTGTAATTTTAATATCTGCTCCACCTTCTGCTCCATCGGCAGCGTTGCATCAATCCAGTGTATGGTGTATCCGCGACGTTCCATTCCGCGGAACCACGTCATCTGTCGCTTCGCAAACTGGTGTATGGCTATCTCTAATTGTCGGAACATCTCCTCGTAAGAGAGTCTGCCCACAACATATTCTGTGATGTACTTGTACTCTAAACCATAATATATAAGGTCTTCGGGGTCGATACCCTCGCCTATCAGCGCGCGTATCTCGTCAGCCATGCCTTCGTCGAGACGTGCTTTGAGGCGACGCGTTATCTTCTCGCGTCGCAGGTCGCGGTCGATGTTTATGCCCACGATGAGCGAGTCAACGGGGGGCAGCTCGCGCTCAGGCGTAGGGTGTTCGATGTTGTATGTCTCTATCTCAATGGCGCGAATAGCACGCTGCGCCGTGTCCACATCGGTATGGTTGTGCATCGTAGACCCGCTCTTGCGTTTTAACTCTACGAGCATTACTGTCAGTTCGGCAAGCGATTTGCCGGCAAGCGCATCGCGCAATGCCTGATTCTGGGGCACGGGCGAGAGCTGATAACCGCCTAACACGGCTTCGATGTATAGTCCGGTACCACCGCAAAGTATCGGTTGCTTGCCACGTCTACGGATATCAGCGTAGGCTTCATGGAAGTCCTGCTGATACTGAAAGAGGTTGTACTTCGTGCCTGGCTCAGCTATGTCGATAAGATGATATGGTATCGGTGTGCCGTCTACCACATAGTCGGCAAGGTCCTTGCCCGTACCGATGTCCATGCGGCGGTACACCTGGCGCGAGTCGGCACTGATTATCTCGCCCTCAGTGCACAACGCGAGTGCTGCTGCCACGGCGGTCTTTCCGCTTGCAGTGGGTCCGAGTATGGTTATCATTCGTTTATTCTGCATGTCGTCAATAGCTTTGCTGCGTTTACCAAGCACTTATTCAATTTGATTTCAAAATACAAACTTACAAAAAATTTCTTACACACCACCAAAATAAGAAAGAAATTGTTCCATTCTTTACTTTAACATCGTGTTTTAACATCGCGTTTCGGCTTGATACATTTCAAGCTACACATACAAAAAAGACCGCAGGGCACGAAGCCTTGCGGTCTTTATTCTATGGTTTGGGTTAAATTAATTAACCGTTAACCTTCTTCATGTGTGCGATGAGCTCGAGAACCTTGTTAGAGTAACCGATCTCGTTGTCGTACCAAGATACAACCTTAACGAATGTATCTGTGAGGTATACACCTGCATTAGCATCGAAGATAGATGTCAATGTGCAGCCGAGGAAGTCAGAAGAAACAACAGAGTCCTCTGTGTAACCGAGTACACCCTTCAACTCGCCCTCAGAAGCTTCCTTCATTGCAGCGCAGATAGCCTCCTTAGAAGCTGGCTTAGCCAAGTTAACTGTCAAGTCAACAACAGATACGTCCAAAGTAGGAACACGCATAGAGATACCTGTCAACTTACCGTTCAACTCAGGGATAACCTTACCTACAGCCTTAGCAGCACCTGTAGAAGAAGGGATGATGTTGCCAGAAGCTGCACGGCCACCACGCCAATCCTTCAAAGAAGGACCGTCAACTGTCTTCTGTGTAGCTGTTGTAGAGTGTACAGTAGTCATCAAACCATCTTTGATACCGAACTTGTCGTTCAGAACCTTAGCGATAGGAGCCAAGCAGTTTGTTGTGCAAGATGCGTTAGAAACGAACTGTGTACCCTTCTCGTACTTGTCGAAGTTTACGCCGCATACGAACATCGGAGTAGCGTCCTTTGAAGGAGCAGACATAACAACGTACTTAGCACCAGCCTGGATGTGAGCCTGTGCCTTCTCCTGTGTCAGGAAGAGACCTGTAGACTCAACTACGTACTCAGCCTCAACCTCGTTCCACTTCAAGTCAGCTGGGTTGCGCTCAGCTGTTACGCGAATCTCGTTGCCGTTAACGATGAGCTTGCTGTTCTCTACGTCAGCCTCGATTGTACCCTCGAATGCACCGTGCATTGTGTCGTACTTGAGCATGTATGCCAAGTAGTCAACCGGGCAAAGGTCGTTGATACCTACAATCTGAATGTCGTTGCGAGTCTGAGCTGCGCGGAATACGAAACGGCCGATACGACCAAATCCGTTAATACCTACTTTAATCATTTTACTTTTAATTTATTTAAAGGGTTAAATTTGTATCTTTGTTCCACCCGAACATTTTGGTTTAGTCCGTTTTTCCTGCTAATGGGGCATAGAAGCGTAAAAAAATCGCCACATCCGGAAGGATTTCTCCTTTTTTACGCTGCAAAGATAATAATTATTTTCTAATTTTGCAGTCAATATAAACATTAAATTATTTAAAAAAAGCACTATATAGCTTTACTTCCCGACATAGGTCAAAGATATTAAGCACAGTTTGCTATATACACTTTACAAAATCGGACAATTAGAGATAAGGATAATAAACAATTAACAAACAATAGTCATGGGAAAAATACTAAATGAATTCAAGGCATTCGCCGTAAAGGGCAATGCGGTCGACATGGCTGTCGGCGTGATTATCGGTGGTGCATTCGGAAAGATTGTTACTTCTATCGTTAATGATATCATCATGCCTCCTATCGGATGGCTCATCGGTGGTGTCAACTTCAGCGACTTGAAGTTTGAGCTGCCTGCAGTAAACCTCGGCGTGGAAACGATGAAGCCTGCTACCATCAATTACGGTGCATTCATACAAACCATCATCGACTTCACCATCATCGCCTTCTGCGTGTTCCTCCTCGTGAAGGGCATAAACAAACTGGCAAACCTAAAGAAGAAGGAAGAGGATACTAAGCCAGAACCCACACCTGAAGAGCCGAAACCAACCAAGGAAGAGTTGCTGCTCACAGAGATTCGCGACTTGTTAAAAGAAAAGAGATAAACCAACGCACCAAAGATTAAAAAACGCACTGACAAACAACGCGTTACAATACATATCGCTTATCCTTAAAGAATAAAAGAACGCTGGCAAGATACTACTTGTCAGCGTTCTTTTGGTTTATATATATAGAAGAGTTTGTGTTGGTCAAATCTAAGTTTAACTCTATTGTTGTCGATGCAAAATTAATCATAATTTATGCAATACACAACCCCACTTTTGTCGATATGGGCACAAACGTCTTCAATTATAGCATAAGTGTACGAAAATAGTGATTAAACTGCTTAAAAACAATTATTCAGTGAGTACTATTTTTACTACTTAGTGAGCATTATCTTGCGTGTCACGGTTTCACCCGCAACAACCGCCTTCACCACATACATGCCTGCAGGCACGCCATTGAGCGAAACGGTGTCGCCCTTTGCCTTTGCCACTACTGCTCCAGCAGCCGACACGAGTTCCACAGACTCCACGCCCTCGCCAGTCACGGTGAGCTCGTTCTCGCCCTGCTTCATCTCGATGCGTCCTACAGTGTTCTCGTTGATGCCAGCAACTGCGATGAGGAACTTGGTCACGCCACCTCTCACGCTCTTCGACTTCACTGTATAGTAAACATCAACGCGGATGGTGTGCTGCTGCTTGTCGTCGGTACCGAAGTCGTGAGTGAATGTTGTCTCAGCCACTTTCTCCGTATTCTTCTTCGCATTGTCGATATAGACATCGTAACCATCGATAGGCAGTACTTTAGGCTGCGCAGTCTCGAGTACAAGACCAATCATCCAGTTGGCAGAGACACCAGTAGATGTGATTGAACTCCACGACTCACCATCGAGCGTATAGATATCCGAGTAGCCTTCCATCGGCGCATTGCTATCCAAAGCGATAGCAGGCTTGTCCGGCGTAACATCGTAGCAGTCGACAGCCAAGCGATAAGAAGCTCCGTTCTCTACCACGATAGGTGCAGAAAGTTCCACTTCGTTCCACTTACCCACAGTGAAGTCCTCCACTGCTGTCTCGTTGATTATCTCGTCATCCTTATACACGTATATGGTGTATGTAGCATCTGTAAGCGGATAGAAACGCGCCTTCTTCATCACGTAGCCTGTGCGTCCACGGAATGTCTTCGACGGATATACCGCGCCAACCATCAAGCCGTAGTTGTTGTCGGCTGGTGCGGTGACGCTCTGGCTTGATGGCGAACCTGAGCAATACTGCACCTTAACAACATCGCGGTCGAGCGGCTGCTGCCATGTAGCCTTTACAGCCGAAGCCGAAACGGGAGCTACTTCCACTCCGCTTACAGCCTGAAGCTGACTGTCGTCGGGTGTCACGTCGAGCTGAACGATGGTCTGCTCCGACTCAACGCTGTTAGCATACACAGCACTCACACCAAACGCATGTGTACCCTTCTCTACCGAAGCAACGGTGAATGTCTTCGTGTCAGACGAACCGACCTTCTTGCCGTCTACATATATATTATAGCTTGCCACGTTGTCTTTCGTAAGGTCGGCACCCACTGGTGCTACAGTAGCATCAATAGCCCATGAAGCGGCATAGAGGACATTTTCCGACTCCATGATGTCGCCAATCGATTCAAAGTCGTCGTCAGTAGTAACGCGCAGCAGGTCAGACTTACCCTTCACTGCATGAACATTGTCGAGAGCCGAGATGCGCTTCGATGCTGTTGTCACAGCCACCTCTACAGATACGAGCAGTTCGTTTGCTGGCACGTCCTGCGGTGTTGTGAGCGTAACGACATTGCGCTCGCCATAGTTCAGCTGTTGCGTGACGGGCTGTGTGTAGAACTTCTGAAGCTTGCCAGCTGCGTCACGGGTGTAGAGGTTGATTGTCCAACCACCCTGAGCCTCCATCGGATAGAAGCCTACGGAGGTGAGCTTCTGTCCCTTGTATGCACCAAGTGTTACTGCATCAAAAGCAATAGCTGTCTCGTAGCTGAGGTTAGCGTACGACAGACCAAAGGTCTCAAGCTGCTGCGCATCGTCTGGAGCGAAGTAGGTGAGCTGTCCGAAATTGGTAGCAGGGTTGTTCCACTCCAAGAAAACAGAATTGTAGCCGTGCTGCTGCGCAAAGAAGCCTGTTGGCATAGAGACTTTCTGTGCTTGCACAGTAACGGTAGCCGTCTCACTCTCAGCCGACTCTACGTCGCCGTACATTGCCTTAATCTGATATTTGTGTTCACCTACTGGCACACCTGCATCTACAAATCCTTCTGCTGTAACAATGTCGTTGCTTACTTTGCCTCCGTCACGATATACCTTATAGCCAGTAATACCTGTAGCCATAACGTTCGGCTTCCATGTAATCTTCACAGAGTTGAGTCCAGACATCTGCTGTGCCTTCACGCTTACCGGAGGCATAGCCGAGGAGAGTGGATTGCCAAACTTCACAATCATCGACTGCGGCGAGATGGCATAGTTGCCGTCCGAATCCTTGGTGTCGTTGTAGAAGAGGAAACCCATGATATTGTCGTCGGCCGACACTGATGTAGCGCGTGTGATGTTGTAAAGGGTTTCGCCGTCAGAATCTTTAGGTGCATCCGGATTGACGAAAACATGATAGTCGGCGAGGTTCACGCCTTTCTCCTTCAGATACTTGTATGCGAATGTGCCTTTTCCGTTTTGGTATATATATCCCAACTGGTTGTCCTCACACATTACAGTGCCCTGGTTGCTTATGTCAAAGAAGTCGAGGTCATCTTTAGTACCTGCAGGAAGTATTGCAGTCTTCTTGCCCGTCTCCATGTCGTAGAGTGCCCATGCACCGTGTATTGCGTCTGCTCCGCCTGCCTCTTCGTCGGTCTGCCAACCGCCAAAATAGAGCAAAGTCTTGCCGTCGGGCGAGAACTTCTTGCCTACGCTGAACGGCGACTGCTGGTCGGAGAGTGTGGTGAAGTTGCCATCGGGTCCCCAATAACAAGCCTGGCGGTTCTTGTTCATAACCCAACCTGCCACGTATTGTCCGTCGGACGATATAGCGTAAGGCATTGCAATTTTCTTGTTCTCCTTCAACTGGCGTAATATCTTACCGTCCTTCCATACGTATCCCGAGTAGTTGCTGCCTACAGCCACGTTACCAGTGATGTACTGTCCGTCGGGCGATATACCAGCTGCACCACTACTGTTTACTGCATCGGATGGCATCTCAAGGCGATTCCAGCGGTTGTTGCTCCAATAGCCAGCGAGCAGTATTGATGCACCGTTCTTCTTAAAGCTATTGTCGGTGTACACACCTACCACGACACCATCGTTAGAAACGCCATACGCTTGCGATGGCGACGAGGGGTTGAGCAGGTCAATCTCACCGCTCTCAAGGTTCCAACGGAAGCCGTATGCTTCATTGCTGGCATCGAAGTACATGCCACAAGCCCACTTACCATTAGGTGAGGCTGCCATAATGTTATAGTCGGAGGGTGTGACCATCACGAATGGTGCGGTCTGTGCGAAAGCTGCGCCACTGAAGAGTAGCGATGCAAGTAATGCTTTTGTCTTCATTTATGTTTATTATGGTTATATTCATAGTGAAGGGAGCGTACCAAGTTTAGAGGCACGCTCCCTTTGGTTTCAAAATATGAATTTTTATCTCTTTACGTTGTACTTGTAGAAGTTCTGCTTGCCCTCCTTCTCTATACATATTATATATATAGAAGCAGGAAGCTGTGCGAGGTTTACGCTACTTACGTTCTGCTTAGCATATACCTTTGCGCCAGTAGCTGAGTACACTGATACGTTTGCAGCCTCGCTGAGCTGAACAAGATTATGTGCGAAGGTAGCCTTCACTGCACCGTCTACAGACACAGCGCCCACTCCGTCAGGGACCTCAATATCTGTAATCTTCACGGTGATGGAGTTAGAGTAAGCCTTGCCATATTTATAGCTTGTGATAACATAAAGCTCTACCTCATCGTCCATAATCTGCACCTTTGCAGTATTCACTGTCGGATCCTTTGTTTCTACGTCTGCCAAGCCTTTACCTACGAAAGCCAGACTATTCTTTACGAAACCAAGTTCTTCAAGATTTTCAGGGTTCTTCCATTCAAGGTTGGCGTAGTATTCAACCTTCCCACTCACAATAGAACCAACTCTCTTCACTTCACCACTTACAAACTTAAGATCGGTAACGGCAGGAAGCTCCTTTGCGAGAGCCACATTCACGTCCATCGGTGTTGTGCTATAGTAGCCCACCCACTCCGAGTCGGCAGTAGCGTCTGCTATCTCGCCGTTTGTTAGAGCGAACAACGGCTGAACGAAATAGGTGTATGTGCTATTCTTCAGCTCCTTGTCCTGATATGTGCACTGCTTGGTAGCAGGGTCCATAACGTCGGATAGTTCGAGAGTATCGAGAGCCACACAGTCGCGATAGACAACAAACTTACAACCGTGTACAAGTCCTGCCTGCGGAGTGGTAAACTGAAGGTTGATGGTATTCTTGAGTGTCTTGTCGGGTGTTGCCGAGAGCAGCATCATTGATGTTGCGTCTTTCAATCCGCTGAAGTTGCGATAAGTATTGCGCACGGTCAGACCCCATTTTTTCCATTGCTTCAGAGTGGCATTATAAGAGTAGTCGCTGACATCCATAAGGTTCTTATTTCCACCCACCGAAACATACTCGGTCTTCGTATCTGGTATTTCAGTACCCTCACTATCGTAGCGATACTTCATGTAGAGCGTGAGCACACCGTCGGTGTATGTCCAAGTCTCGCGCTGCTTAGCCACCTTTTTGCCTTTCTTCAGCTCGGTCTGATACTCCTCCACCTTATTGCCGTCGGCATCGTATTTCAGGTCGGCTTCAAACTCATAGTACTCTCCGGTAGACGAGTAGTGAGACACCCGTCCGTTCTCATAAGTGTATGTAATCTCCTGCGCAAGTTTCTTTGTGCGTTTGTTGTACGACGTAACCTTTTGCAGCGTGCCGTCTTCGTTGTACGTGTACTCGTTGATGCGCATTGATGTGGTGTCGGTAGCCAGTCTGCCCTGAGCATCGTAGGTATAGCTCTCGCAGTTGTATGTCTTATGGAAAGCGAAGTCGCCGTCATCATTGTCGCTCCACTGATACGAGTTCTTGTTCGTCATCTTGCCATCAGCATCAAAGACATACTTAATAATGTTGGTCAACGCGAACTCGTCAGAATAGCCTTCGTCGGTATATTTACGACCAAATGTTGAACTGCCTACCAGCTTGTTGTCGGTGTTGTAGTAATAATACTCGCGCTTCGAGTCAAGTTCTTCGGGCACATCACCCATCTGACTACCAAGCGCAACCGACTTTACCAAGAAGCGATTCTGGGTTTCTACGCTCTGTGCAAAAGACTGTGTTGACGAGCCAAGCATCATCGCCAGGGCTGCAACCGAATAAAGTAAACGTCTTTCCATAATACTGTGTTTTTATTGATTATTAATATATAACAGGCAAGTTAACGAGTTGACGAACTATATGCCCACTTGTCTATCTTATTTGCAAAGATAACATTAATTTTTCAAAGTCAATACTATTTATATCTATTTTCTACGAAATTGTTGCGTATATTTGCAAAAAGCCGTACATTTGCAAGTAATAAGTGGCACGATACCTATAATATAATACTTTTACCACCCACTTTAAAACAGAACGTAACTAACAAATAAATAATAAACAAAAATACATAATATGAGAAAAATCCTACTCAGTATCGCTTCCCTACTGATTTTCGCAGGAAGCATCAACGCCACAAACATTGGCTACTCGAAAGACGACATTGATCGTTTGAACGCATTTCGCCTCGGCAGCAGCCAGAAGCAGGGTCAAGCAATACGCTTCAGCCACGCCAAGTTGCAAGCTCTTAAGGGCAAGACCATCGACTTTGCAGAGTTTGTAGTAGGCACCAAGAATACGACAGACAACAAAATAAACGTATTCCTCGCCACCACGCTCACCGGCACACCGATTGCCGAGGGCACACTGGAGGTAAAGAGAGCACTCACAAAGGTAAAATGGACACTCGACAAACCATACACCATCACGGGCGAAGAGGAGTGTCTGTACATCGGCTACACAGCCGAGGTTAACACAACATACAACCTTCTCATGTCGGACAAATCGTACGACATCGAGGGCTGCAACTACGGCTACAAGGACGGAGCGTGGGTAGACACCTACGGTATGAACCGTGGTAGCGCACTCATCTTCGTCAACGCCGAGAACGTGGACGACTACACCGACGCCATCATCGCTCAGAGCAACTTCGAAGGCTACTATAAAGTGGGCGACAACTGCAACTTCTCGGCTCGCTTCGTGAATGCCGGCACGACGGACATCACCAGCTTCGATGCCATCGTAGAGGTGGGCGGCAACAAGACCACACAGCACTTCGCCGACCTCAGCATCAAGCCGAAGGAGGGCTACAGCTTCAAGCTCAACGATGTGGACACAAGCAGCGAGGGCGAGCAGAGCCTCAGCGTAACTATCGCCAACGTGAACGGAGCGGGCAAGGAGGCCGACACGTCGGACAACAGCATCAGCACCAACCTCTTCCTCTACCCGAAGACTATGGAACGCTCGTTGCTGCTCGAAGCGTTCACGGGCCAGGACTGCCCAAACTGCCCGGGCGGTCATCTGAACATTGAGGCTGCCATCGAGAAAACAGGAAAAGACATCATTGAGGTGGCTCATCACGTAGGCTACAAGCCCGATATGTTCACAATGAGCGAAGACCCTACATATATTTTCTTCTATCCTAACACGTCGAGCACATTCGCACCGGCAGCTATGGTCAACCGCAACACTTACGCCAACGTAAGCACTACGCCGATAGTGAGCGCCACCGATGTCAGCCGTCTGCTTTCTACCATCTACTACGCCGACACCAAGGAGCCATACGTATCGCTCTACCTCAAGACCACACTGGACGAGAGCACACGCAAGCTGAACGTGAAGTTCTACGTGCTGCCTCATAAGACCGTGCCTCACAACAGCTCTATCTTCAACGTGTACCTCGTGCAGGACGGCATCGAAGCGAGCCAGGCAAGCGGCGGAGACAAATACATACACAACCGCACCTTCCGCGGAACGGTGACGGGCAACGCATGGGGATACTTGGTGAAGGACATCAAAGCGGGTCAGCTGCTTTCGTGGGAGACAACCATCACCATCCCCGATAGCATCCACTCTACCTACTATGCCGACGAGACAAAGAATAACGTCGAGGCTGTGCTGAAGGACATGAGCGTCGTGGCTTACATAGGCGAGTTCGACCAAAACGACAACACCAAGCACACTATCTACAACTGCTGCGAGGCGCGCCTGGGCGAGTCGCACAAGCAGACGGGCTTCATCAAGCCTACCGACGTGAACAGCGCCGAGGCAGAACAGAGCGTTAGCATCTTCGTGAGCAACGGAAAGGTGCACGTAGGCGGAGCATACGACCGCTTGCAGGTGTACAACCTCGCAGGTGCGCAGGTGGAGAACGCCGATCTTGCCAAGGGTGTGTACATCGTGAAGGTGACAGCCGACGGCAAGCAGACCACAAAGAAGATACTGGTGAGATAGACCGTATAACACATAATAAAACAAGGTGTATCATGCGCAAGTCATACATATATATAATAGGTGCATCTATGTTGCTCGCGCCCACCTCCATGTGGGCGCAAGCAACCTTGTCGCCACGAACCGCCATCACGCTTTCAACTAAGAACACACAGAAAGCACAAAACTCAAAAATCAACATTCAACATTCAACACTCAACACTCTATACGTAACCATCGACCCTGCACGCACATCGTGGCAGGCATTGGGGCTGACACCGGTTGCGCTGCACGC
Source organism: Prevotella sp. (assembly GCA_052272805.1). Lineage (GTDB taxonomy): Bacteria > Bacteroidota > Bacteroidia > Bacteroidales > Bacteroidaceae > Prevotella. The sequence goes on from DAVZJL010000006.1 coordinate 38,539, forward strand.
CAACACCGCAACGGTGCGCCTCACGCTCGACGCCATTCAGCAGTTGGCTAAGCAGGAGGGTGTGGAGTACATACAGCTGACATCGGGCGCAACGCAGATGCTCAACCTCGCACGTCAGGAGGCAGGCACCGACCAGATACACAAGGGCACCTCGCTGCCGCAGGCTTACACCGGCGAGGGCGTAGTGGTGGGCGTGGTTGATGCAGGCTTCGACTATATGCACGCTGCGTTCCGCCGCCCCGACGACGGACAGTTGCGCATAAAACGTGTTTGGGAGCAAGGCACCCAAACGCTCGACGGTGCTACTGCGCCAACGAAGTACGGCTACGGCATCGAACTGAACACGCCCGAACTGATTGAGAAGGCGCAGGGCGACAGCGACTCTAACTCGCACGGCACACACGTGGCAGCCATTGCTGCCGGTAGCGATGCATACAAGGAGGGGGCTTACGTGGGCAACGCGCCCGACGCGGACATCGTGCTCGTGGCACTCGACCTCAACAAGAGCACCAACGCCGACATCAGCAACGCCGTACAGTACATCTTCGACTATGCCGACGAGGTGGGCAAACCGTGTGTCGTGAACCTCAGTTTGGGCAATCAGGACGGACCGCACGACGGCACCTCGACGTTCGACACCATGACCGATGCCATGCAGGGACCGGGCAGACTCATCGTGGGTGCTGCAGGCAATCACCGCACCGATGCGTTCCATATCGACCATACATTCGCCTCTACAGCTGACGCTCCGCTGCGCACATTCGCGAAATACAAAATTGCGCCGTCCAACTCTGTCTCGGGCGGCACAATAGAGATATGGGGCGAGAAGGGCACCGACTTCACCGTAGACATCGCTGCCTTCAGCACGGTAAACAAGAAGGATGCGGTATCGACTACGGTCTACCCTGCCGAGGGACTGACGGAGACATCGTTCGGCAAGTACGCTACGGGCACATGGAAGGTGGCATCGGAAGTTAGTCCGCTCAACGGCAAACCGCACGTGGTGCTCACATCCGCACTCACCGGCATCCGCAACAACTACGCCATAGCACTCACCATCACGCCGAAGACAGCGGGCAGAGTGAACATCTGGTCGGACAACACGTATCTCGCACTGGAGTCGCGCGACATGGAGGGTTTCTCGGCTCCCGATGCCGCTTCGTCTACGCTCTGCGAGATTGGCGGAACGGGCAAGCGCATCCTCACCGTGGGCTCGTACACCACACGCAACGAGTACACCACGAACAGCGGCCAACAGGCTACGCTGCAGGAGACCGTAGGCGACCTCAGCTCGTTCTCGAGCTACGGACCAACAGTCGACGGACGCATGAAGCCGAACATCACTGCGCCTGGTTGCTTCATAATCTCGGCGGTGTCGAACAACGACGCATCGGGCAATCTGATGTACGCTGAGTACAACGAGAACTTCGGTCGCTACAACCAATATGGCTACATGCAGGGCACATCGATGGCATCGCCGTTCGTGGCAGGCATCGTGGCTACATGGCTGCAGGCTTATCCGCAGCTCACGCCCGAACAGCTGCACGAGATTGTGCAGACTACGGCTCGCAAGGACAACTTCACCGCTACGGCACCCGACAGTAACTGGGGATACGGCAAGATTAATGCGCTCGACGGACTGCATCAGTGCATCGAGAAGCAAACAGCGGGCTGCGAGCGCATCGACATGCCGTTCGATGGCACCATACGCATCGCCGACGGCAACATTCTCTTGGGCTTTGCACGCAATACGAAGGCTACGCTGAGCCTCACAAGCATGACGGGCAGCACGGTCTTCACCAAAGAGCTCGGCAACCGCTGTGCCGGCGAGACACTATCCATCCCTATGCCGCAGTTGGCTAAGGGCGTATATCTGCTCAGCGTAAAGACAACTTCTACGACGAAGACTTTCAAGTTTGTCTTGCAATAATCGCATACATTGCCATCGTCACCCGAACGGAATCCGATCAGACGGCGAACGCAATCCAATCGGGCGGCGGACGCAATCCGATCGGGCGGCGGACGGAATCCAATCGGGCGGCGAACGCAATCTGATCGGGCGGCGAACGGTTGACGATGACTTTTGTCTACATAAAAGTGTGGAATAGTTCTACAACTGTTCCACACTTTTCTACATTTTATCAAACCACACCAACACATCCAAACAGACAGTAGCAACTGACATTCAACCACTTACACAAAACCACACTTTTTCTGGCACACCGATTGCATTTTATTTAGTGAACGACGCAACGAACAACAGTTCGAAACAAAGTTCCACAGATAAACGCAATATTAACAAATTAAAACTTAAAGCATATGAAAAAGTTAGTTTTTGTAGCTCTCGCAGCTTTCGTAACGGTATCAGTAAGCAACGTATTTGCAGGTAGCTCTAAGGCAGAGCTTGGTTTGGGAATGCCGGTTGACACAACCGTTGTGGAGACTCCCGACACTCCGGTGGTAGACGACCAGCAGACAGAAGCAATGTTCTCTGACTCTACCGACTCTGTCGACCCTGCTGCACAGCTCTTCTCAAGCGTAGTGCTCTCTGACTCTACCGACACTGACACTACAGGTACAGAAGCACCGGCTGTAGTATAAAGAAGAGAAGAGAAGGTAATGATTTCAGACATAAAACAGCACTAAATCCTTTTTTAGCCTGCATCGTTCTTGTGCGAACAAGAATGGTGCAGGCTTTTTTCGTAAAATAAAATAAGAGATTTTGCGTTATAATATATAAGCATAAGATATTAAAGCACATATATGTTCAGCACCAGAATAAAAATACTTGTAGGATACGCCTTGCTCGCTGTCGTGTTGGTGTCAGCCACATGGATGGTTTACGACAACACACGTTCGTTGTCTGCCGTCAACGAGGCATCGGAGCGGCTGATGGCTCGCCGCAACATTGTCGACTCGCTCGTGTTCACGATGCTCGAGACCGCCAATGCCGAACGCTCTGTGCTGCTCGGCGATGCCGACAATTGGCAGCGCTTCGACGAGGCTCTTAACAGTTCGGCTGCCAACGCCATGAGGTTGCGCCCACTGCTTATGGACACGCTGAAACAGCAACGCCTCGACTCGCTCATTACGCTGCTAAAGGCGAAACGCGAAAACACGCTGCTCGTTATGAAGGAACTGAACAACGACTGCCGCGATATCTACTACAACAACAAGTTAGAGGCACTGCATAGCGGACGCGACTCTATAGTTATCAGTCCGCAGACGAAGGAACGCCACGAACAACACGAGACGGTGTATGAGGTAGTGAAGACGAAGCGTGGCTTCTTCCGACGCTTAGGCGATGCCTTCCGCAAGCAGCACACCGACACCGTGCGCACCACCCGACTGACGCATCAGCCGTCTACCGACACCATCAACCACCGTCTGAACATTGCCGACTCTGTGGCTAACGTACTCGCGGAGATACACAGCGAGCAACAACGCGCAAGCGATAGACAGCAGGATGCAATCAGCTCGCGCAACAGGCAGTTGCAGCGAGTAAGCATCCAGCTGACGAAGCGCACATGGCTACTGATTGAGGATATACAGAGCGATGAGCACAACGCACTGCAGCGTGTTGTGGGCAAAGCGATGAGTTCGCGGCGTGCAATGATTGTGAGGATAGCGGTGTTGGGTCTGCTCGCCATCCTCTCGGCGGCGATACTCGTAGTGTACATTCTGCGCGACATAAAGCGCGAACGCCGCGACCGCCAGCGCATCATCGAGGCGAAAGCGGAAACGGAGCGCATCATGCAGCAGCGTGAGCGGCTGCTGCTCACCATAACGCATGACATTAAGGCTCCGGCTGCGTCTATAGCCGGTTTCATCGACTTGCTCAGCGAATACGTCGACCAACCGAAGGCAGTGGGTTATCTGCAGAACATATCGGGCTCGGCGAAACATATGCTGCAATTAGTGTCGGCACTGCTCGACTATCACAAGCTGGAGAGCGGCAAGGCGGAACGCCACGAGGTGAGCTTCGCACCGGCTGTGCTCATCAGCGAGTGTGTGGCGCAGATGCAGCCATTAGCTATGGAAAAGAAGCTGAAGTTGGCAACTGATGTGCAGGTGACGGAGTCGACGCTCTGCCGATCGGACGCATTCCGCATCAAACAGATTGTGAACAACCTTGTGGGCAACGCCATCAAATACACCGACAAGGGCGAGGTACGTGTCGGCGTGAGCATCGCAAACCGACAACTCAGCATCAGCGTGAAGGACACGGGCTGCGGCATGACACCCAGCGAACTACAAACGGTGTTCAACGCGTTCACACGTCTGCCTGGCGCACAAGGTAAGGAGGGCGTGGGACTCGGACTGACCATCACGCGCGAAATTGTGACGCTGCTCGGAGGCGAGATAAACGTGCAGTCGGCAAAGGGTAAGGGCTCGACATTCACCGTGAGTCTGCCCGTGAAGATTGTCACCAATCAGGGGGTGCACTTAGGGGGTGCACTTGTCTCAAGTGCACCAACAAAGCCAACACCACAAGGGGGTGCACTTGTCTCAAGTGCACCAACAAAACCAACAAGTACACCAACAAAGCCAACAAGTACACCAACAAAGCCAACACCACAAGGGGGTGCACTTGTCCCAAGTACACCAACAAAGCCAACACCACAAGGGGGTGCACTTGTCCCAAGTGCACCAACAAAGCCAACACCACAAGGGGGTGCACTTGTCTCAAGTGCACCAACAAAGCCAACACTCCAAGGGGGTGCACTTGTCTCAAGTGCACCAACAAGTGCACCCCCTAAAAACAACAGTTTGGTTGGTGCACTTGAGACAAGTGCACCCCCTAAAAACAACTGCATGGTTGGTGCACTTGAGACAAGTGCACCCCCTAAAGACAACTGCATGGTTGGTGCACTTGAGACAAGTGCACCCCCTAAAGACAAATCTCAACACCCCACTCTGTCCGTCGTGATAGTAGACGACGACCGTCTGCAGGGTCAGCTCCTCACGGAGATGCTGCAACGCATTGAGGGCATCAGCTTCAACACCACCACGACCATACACGCCAGCGAGGCAATAGCCATTGCCACGGAGGCGGCTCCCAACATCGTGTTCACCGACATAGAGATGCCGGAGATGAACGGTAGCGAGATTATGCGATGCATACGCAATAACGCTGAGGCACAGCAACGATCATGCACTACAAAGTTCGTGGCGATGACAGCGCACGAGCAGAGCATCATGCCACAGCTACGCAGCGACGGCTTCGATGCCTGTCTGTTCAAGCCGTTCTCGGTGCAGACACTCGCCGCCACAATCTGCCAACTCACGGGCGTAGCAGTAAGAGTATCCGAGAATTCAAAACTCAAAACCGCAGGCAAAGCCGAGAATAACTCAAAACTCAAAATTCAAAATTCTTGCTCTGGCAAGCCTCTCTTCGAGCCGAGCGCAAAACTCCGAACCGCCCTTCTCCCCTTCACCGATGGTGCCCCTGAAGCAGAGCGACAAATCATAGGCGACATACGCAAGTCGATAGAGGAATACTTAGAGATGATTGGCGACGGTTCAGACCCGGAACGCATTGCGAAAGCGGTGCACAAAGCGATGCCACTGCTCGAAATGCTCGAACCAGGCAAGAACGAATGGCTCGCCCCCCTCCAGGGGGTGCACTTGTCTCAAGTGCACCAACAAAATCAACGTAACAGTTTGGTTGGTGCACTTGAGACAAGTGCACCCCCGAACAAGCAACAAGTGCACCAACAAAATCAACACCCCAAGGGGGTGCACTTGTCTCAAGTGCACCAACAAAGCAAGCAACAAGTACACCAACAAAGTCAACGTGACAGTTTGGTTGGTGCACTTGAGACAAGTGCACCCCCTAAAGACAACTGCATGGTTGGTGCACTTGAGACAAGTGTACCCCCGAATAAGCAACAAGTGCACCAACAAAGTGCACCACTTAACGACCAAGAACGCGAAAGATTGACAAAACAACTGATAGAGAAACTTAAGAAAATACTATGCAACATATACTGATTGTAGAAGACGACATTGCGTTCGGCACAATGCTACAGACATGGCTGCGCCGAAAGGGATTTGAGGTGGACAAGGCGACATCGGTGGGTGCTGCCGTTAAGCTGCTCATGGACATGAAGGACGTAGACCTTGTACTCTCCGACCTCCGTCTGCCCGACCACGATGGGCTTCGACTGCTCGCATGGATGCACGAACACGACATCAATGCGCCGTTCATCGTGATGACAAATTATGCGGAGGTGCAGAACGCAGTGCTCGCCATGAAGTCGGGTGCTGCCGACTATATTGCAAAGCCCGTGCAGCCTGACATCCTGCTGCAGAAGATTAAGGATGCGATGGAGCAGAACGCTCAGCAAGCCAACCCAACATCCAAAACTCAAAATTCAAAATTGAATAATTCCTCATCGGCACAACAGACAACTCAAAACTCAAAATTCAAAATTCAAAATTCGGAAGCCGCTCCACGCCACATAGAGGGAAAGAGCGAAGCCTCGCGCCAGCTATATAGCTACGTGGAGTTGGTGGCTCCCACACCTATGTCGGTGCTCATCCTCGGTGCATCGGGAACGGGTAAGGAGTACGTGGCTCACCGTATTCACGACCTCAGCGCACGCGCCGATAAACCTTTCTTCGCACTCGACTGTGGAGCGATACCACGCGACGTGGCTGCATCGGAGTTCTTCGGACACAAGAAGGGAGCCTTCACTGGTGCCGATACCGATAAACGGGGAGCCTTCGAGATGGCTAACGGCGGAACATTGTTCCTTGACGAGGTGGGCAACTTGAGCTACGAAGTGCAGGTGCAACTGCTGCGTACGCTGCAGGAGCGTCGCATCCGCCCCGTTGGCGGAACGCAGGAGATACCTATCGACATCCGTCTTGTGTGCGCCACAAACGAGAACCTTGAGGAGGCTGTGGGCGAAGGACGGTTCCGCGAAGACCTCTACCACCGCATCAACGAGTTCACCATCTACATGCCAAAACTCTCGGAGCGTGGCAGCGACCTCTTCCTCTTTGCCGACCTCTTCATACACCATGCCAATGAGGAGCTGAACCGCAACGTTGAGGGCTTCGACTCTGACGCAGCAGAACTGCTCGCCTCTCACTCATGGCCCGGCAACCTGCGCGAGCTGAACAACGTGGTGAAGCGTGCGGTGTTGCTCACACGCGGCAACAAGATAACCACCACCGAACTGACGCAGGCGATGGGACAGATACGCACCGACAACGTCCTGCAACTGCATGACGAAGACACGGAACGTCAACGCATCATCGCCGCTCTGCAACAGACCAATGGCAACAAGGCAAAGGCTGCCCGCCTGTTAGGCATCGACCGCAAGACGATATATAACAAAATAGAGAAGTTGGGGATATAAAACAAGGTAGCGAAAGGACTCCACATCTACAGTATCGCTACAACAATAACATTACGAATACAATAAAGGCTGGAAGAATTTGCCCCGAAAATGAGCAAAATCTTCCAGCCTGTCTTATAGGGGTTTACTCCCACTCAATTGTTGATGGTGGCTTCGAAGAGATATCGTAGCATACGCGGTTCACACCACGCACCTTATTAATAATCTCGTTAGACACCTTAGCCATGAAGTCGTAAGGCAGGTGAGCCCAGTCGGCTGTCATAGCGTCGGTAGAGGTTACGGCACGGAGAGCAACGGGGTGCTCGTATGTGCGCTCGTCGCCCATTACGCCTACAGAGCGTACTGTAGAGAGGAGCACTGTGCCTGCCTGCCATATCTGGTCGTAGAGCGACACCTCAATCTCGCCGTCGTGCATGTCGGCAGGAACACCGGCAGCAAGCACGCGACGTGCGTCCTCGCCAGAGAGTTTTGTCTTGTACTCGCGCAGACCGCGAATATAGATATCGTCGGCATCCTGGAGGATGCGTACCTTCTCGGGAGTGATGTCGCCAAGGATGCGCACAGCCAAGCCTGGACCCGGGAACGGGTGGCGTGTGATGAGATGCTCGGGCATACCCATCGAGCGACCTACACGGCGAACCTCGTCCTTGAAGAGCCACTTAAGCGGCTCGCAGAGCTTGAGGTTCATCTCCTTAGGCAGACCACCTACGTTGTGGTGGCTCTTGATTACCTTGCCCGTGATGTTGAGCGACTCGATGCGGTCGGGGTAGATAGTGCCCTGTGCGAGCCACTTTGCTCCTGTCTGCTTCTTAGCCTCAGCGTTGAACACCTCAACGAAGTCGCGACCGATAATCTTGCGCTTCTGCTCGGGGTCGGTAACGCCAGCAAGGTCGGAGAAGAACTTCTCGCTTGCGTCTACACCGATAACGTTCAAGCCCAAGCACTTGTAGTCTTCCATAACGTCGCGGAACTCGTTCTTGCGGAGCATACCGTGGTCGACGAAGATACATGTGAGGTTGCTACCGATAGCCTTGTTGAGGAGCACGGCTGCCACGCTTGAGTCGACACCGCCCGAGAGTCCGAGGATTACCTTGTCGTCGCCGAGCTGCGCCTTGAGTTCAGCTACGGTTGTCTCTACGAACGAGTCGGCGCTCCAGTCCTGACGGCTTCCGCAGATGTCTACCACGAAGTTCTTCAGGAGCTGTGTGCCCTGTAGCGAGTGGAACACCTCTGGGTGGAACTGCACTGCCCACACCGGCTGCTTTGTAGAAGCGTAAGCGGCATACTTAACGTTAGCTGTAGAAGCGATGCACTTAAAGTCTTCGGGGATGGCGGTGATAGTGTCGCCGTGGCTCATCCACACCTGCGAGTTCTCAACGAAGCCCTTGAACAAGGGGTTCTCAGCGTCGAAGTGCTCGAGGTTGGCACGTCCGTACTCGCGAGAGTCGGCTGCCTCCACCTTTCCGCCGCCGGCGTAAGAGATGTACTGTGCGCCGTAGCAGATGCCAAGCACCGGGATGCGTCCTACGAACTGGCTAAGGTCTACCTTGAATGCCTCCTTGTCGTGAACCGAGAAGGGACTTCCGCTGAGGATGACACCGATGACAGAGGGGTCGTCCTTCGGGAACTTGTTGTAGGGCATAATCTCGCAGAAGGTATCAAGCTCGCGTACACGGCGGCCGATGAGCTGCGTGGTCTGCGAACCGAAATCGAGAATAATTATCTTCTGTTGCATTACTTTGGTTGGTTTTATTGTTTGTATTTGATGTTTCTTTTTTATCTTATGGCGGCGTTTAAGCCGAGGGGAGGTGGCGTTTAAGCCGAGGGGAGGTGGCGTTTAAGCCGAGTGGAGGCGGCGTTTAAGCCGAACTAAGCCTTCTTAAGCCTTCCTAAGCCCTTGTGGGATAGGCCGAACTAAGCCTCTTTAGACCTTGCTAAGCCTCTTTAGGCCTTCCTAAGCCGAGGGGAAAACTTTTCTCTTTAGGTCTTTTTAAGCCTTGTGTATCTCAAGCCCTCCCCGACGGGGAGGGTTGGGAGGGGCTTAGGGTTGGGAGGGGCTTTTTACTTTTTTACTTTTAACAGGAACTCCTCTGCTTGCGCCAGCGTGTCGAGCTTGCCGATGTCCATCAGCTGCAGGTCGTCCTTTGCGAAGCCTTCGATGCGGTGCGTGGCGCAAGTCTGCAGATAGAAGTCGATGATGCTGAAGCGGTCGGGGAACTGATTCATTAAAGGAATCATTCGTGGCGAGAGGGCGTGTATGCCAGCGAAGGCATACATACGGCACGCCTTAAGGTCGAGGTCGGGGTATGGAGTCTTCACTTCGCCCGTGGCGATGTTAGTCCAACCGACAAGGCGCATCGTGTCGTCGAAGAGCAAGTAGCGTTGCGTCTTACGCTGACTAATGAGGAGCAAGGCATCGGGAGCATCCGCCGTAGCTCCTACTAAGGCATCGGGAGCATCCGCCGTAGCATTTGCCAAGTCGTCTGTCTTGAGCAATCCGCCGGCGCGCTGATAGAAGCGGCGCAGGTCTACATTGCTCAGTATGTCCACATTATGAATGAGTATGGGAGCATCGGGAGTGAAGAGTGGTGCGGCATGTTTGATGCCACCGCCCGTTTCGAGCAGAGCGGCAGATTCGTCGGAGATGCGTATGTCGAGCCCGAAGTTATCGTTTTCTTTAAGATAGTCGATTATCTGCTGCGCAAAGTGGTGCACGTTGACAACAATGCGGTCAACGCCTGCCACTGATAGATTATGTATTACGCGCTTCAGGAGCGGCTCACCACCCACGCTCACCAACGCCTTTGGCATAGTGTCGGTGAGCGGTTTAAGGCGTGTGCCCAATCCTGCCGCGAATATCATTGCTTGCATCATAGATGTCGTTATAAATATGTTGCCTACAAAATTACTCAAAATCCGTCAAACAACAAAATGAATGTAGCATAAATCTACAGAAGTGTTTGCTCTATGCCTTGCTCTCTGTGACAGATGTGCACCTCTATTCCGAACTTCTCATGCAGATGTTCTGCAAGGTGCTGTGCCGAGTAGACACTGCGGTGCTGTCCGCCGGTGCAACCGAAGGAGAACATGAGGTCGGTGAAGCCGCGGTCGATGTATCGCTGCACATGTGCGTCGGCAAGTTTGTAGACACTATCGAGGAAGGTGAGTATCTCGCCGTCGTCCTCGAGGAAGCGTATCACAGGCTCATCAAGTCCGGTGAGTTTCTTGTACGGTTCATAGCGTCCGGGGTTGTGCGTCGAACGACAGTCGAACACATATCCGCCGCCATTGCCCGACTCGTCGGCTGGTATGCCCTTGCGGTAGGAGAAGCTGAACACGCGGACGCGCAACGGGCCCTTGCCGTCGTACTTGGAGAACGTAGCTGGTCCGTCCTGCGGATGCGCCTCGTAGACGTTCTTGTCTGTGGTCTTGTATCCGTCGGCACGCGACACAGCCGGCTCCTCGATGTGTGCGTAGCGTGGCATCTCGGTGAGTCGGCGTAGCATATCTATCATGTACGGATAGGGGAACACCTGTTCGCCTAACTTCAGCAGCGCACGGAGGTTGTCCATAGCCGGCGGTATAGAGTCAAGGAAGTGCTTCTTGCGCTCGAAATAGCCGCGGAAGCCGTATGCGCCAAGCACCTGCAGCGTGCGGAAGAGCACGAAGAGGCTCAGACGGTTGACGAAGTGGCGCAGCGACGGCACTTCGGTGTACTGCTTCAGCGCGTCGTAGTATTCGGCTACGAGCTCGCGGCGCAGCTTGTCGCTGTAGCGTGCCGATGCCTGCCAGAGGAACGAGGCGAGGTCATAGTAGTACGGACCGCGTCGACCGCCCTGGAAGTCGATGAACTGCGGATTGCCGTCGGCATCGAGCATAACGTTGCGCGCTTGGAAGTCGCGGTAGAGGAACGAGTCGATATTCTCCGACGTGAGATCCTTGGCGAAGAGGCGGAAGTTTGCCTCGAGCTTCAGTTCGTGGAAGTCGAGACCCGAAGGTTTCAGGAAGCAATACTTGAAGTAGTTGAGGTCGAAGAGCACGCTGTCCTCGTCGAACTCGGGCTGCGGATAGCAGTTCTGCCAGTCGAGTCCGCGTGCTCCGCGTATCTGTATGTTCGGCAACTGGCGTATTGTGGCTTTCAGCAACTGCTTCTCGCGCTGGTTGTATCTGCCGCCAGCCTCTCTGCCGCCACGTATTGCGTCAAAGAGCGATGTAGATCCGAGGTCGGTCTGCAAGTAGCGCAGTCCGTCGTCGCTCTGTGCGAGTATGTGTGGCACTGGCAACTGACGCTGCTCGAAGTGCTCGGCGAGATAGATGAAGGCGTGGTTCTCGTCGCGGCTGGTGCCTACGACACCAACGACGGTCGTGCCGTCCTCAGCCGTGAAGCGGTAGTACTGACGGTTGCTGCCTGCTCCGGCGAGCTGCTCGGTGCTGACGGGTTCTGCCCCACTCCATTCTGTATATAGTTTAATGAGTTTCTCCATCTTCTTGTTCTTCTTGATTCTTTTTTCCGTAATACTGCTCGTCCTTCTTCTTCACCCAAGCCGTGAGGTAGGCATCGAGGGCATATAGCAACAAGCCCACACCTATGGTCATTGACCATGAGCGTGAGAGTATGTACGTCGCCACCACGATGATGACGATGCAAACGATTATCTTTGGTTCAAACGAACGTTTCATCTCTGTTTATTTATAAGGCGAGGCGGTAAGCCACGCTGAACGTGAAGACACTATTCTTTGACGATTTGAATCCGTCAATGTCCTGGAACTGCGTGAGTCCGATGTTGTAGCGTGCGTCGATGATTACGTTAGAGAACTCGTAGCTTACTCCGACGGGAATAGCGAAGTTTACTTTTGTAAGCGTAGAGTTCATGTCGTACTTCACGTGTTCGGGTTTCTCGTACTTCACGTCATCTTTCGTCATCGTGTACTGCTGCTCGGTGTACTTCATCTTGCCCGAGATTGGGAAGCCTATCTGCACACCGGCTTTAATGGCGAAGCCCGTACCGAGGTAGGCGTTGAGCATGAGCGGCACGTTGATGTAATGGAGCTGCGTGCTCCAGTCACTGTAACCCGTGCCTTTATACACGCCTTCCGTCACCTGCACCTTGTAGCCGTCGTTGCCGTACTTGGCACCTTGCTGCACGTACTGCGCACCGATAGTGGCAGAGAGGTTGGGCATGAACTGCCAGTCGACATCAACGCCAACCATCAAGCCTGCCTTGTAACGCGAATTGTACGTCATGTCATTGGGGACTCCAACTTCTATTTTATCGCCGGGCAGATTGGCGAGTGCCACGCCCACACGGGGCAGCACGGACACGGTGCCGACCTTTGGTTGCGCCATTGCCGGCAGTACGCCTGCGGCAAGACCCAACAATATAGTTCTTTTCTTCATTTCTTTCCTGTTCGTTTACGTTTTCACTTCTGAATAATAAACGCCGAATATCCGCTATTATTGTGTTCAGATGCGCTGTTTGGCAGAGTTGTCGTCAGCCGACTGCGAACGGAAACCTTTCATCAGCCCACCACGAGCGAGAAGCGCAATCCCAACGCAGAGGCTATCTGCAGGAACGTAGACATCTGCATATCGCTGTTGCCACGCTCTATGGTAGATATGTACTCGCGCTTCTTGCCAATCTTGTCGGCAAGCTGCTGCTGCGTAAGCTTCTGGCGCTTGCGCTCTTCTTTCAGCAACTCGGCGTAGTACCACGCCTTGGCGCGCGCCTCGAAAGCATCACGCGAAGGGGTGCCAGGTGCACCGTATCTCTCATTGAGTCTATCATTTACTGTCGGCAGATTCTCCCATTTCTCATCACTAACATTAATCATAAACTATCCTCCCAATCTTTTAAAATTTTTCTTGCTTTACTAATCTCTGACTTGTATTGTTTAGAACTCTTTTCAACAAAAGAATTCAACATTACAATCCTACTACACTCTATAAAACTTGCGGCATCAATGGCAAATATGAACGAGCGGTATTCATTCGTTCCTACACTTACCCTCATTTCATAGAATTCAGTAGTTTCGATTTTCTTCACAAACTTACGGTTCACAACTTTCTGAGTCACCATTATACTAAATACGTAGTCGTATTTCTCTTGTATATTCGCTGGCAACTGCTCAAAGTATTCTAAGAATTCTTTGGTGTATGCTATTTTTCTTATTTCTATTCCCATGCCGCAAATGTAATAAATTAATTCCATACAAGCAAGCATTTGATACAAAAAAAGGTGTCCCATGACTTCACAGTCTTGGAACACCCGTCGTTGTATATATTTCGATACAAGAAATTAGTCTTTGTTGCTGCGCTTGCGGCTGAGATGATCGAGAATAATCTTGCGCATACGCATACTCTTCGGAGTAACCTCCACAAGCTCGTCGCCCTTGATATACTCGAGACACTCCTCAAGACTCATCACCACCTTCGGTATCACGCGCGCCTTTTCGTCAGAACCGCTGGCACGAACGTTGGTGAGCTGCTTTGCCTTCGTAACGTTGATTACGAGGTCGTTGTCGTGAACGTGCTCGCCTACCACCTGACCTGCGTACACTTCCTCACCCGGATCGATGAAGAACTTGCCACGATCCTGCAGTTTGTCGATAGAGTAAGCGTAGGCTGTGCCGGTCTCGAGCGCAATCATCGAACCGTTCATACGGCGTGTGATTTCGCCCTTGTACGGCTGGTACTCTTTGAAGCGGTGAGCCATGATAGCCTCGCCCTGACTCGCTGTGAGCACGTTGGTACGCAGACCGATGATGCCGCGCGACGGTATGTCGAACTCGATGTCGACGCGGTCGCCGAGGGTCTGCATAGATGTCATCTCGCCCTTGCGGCGTGTCACCATATCAATCATCTTGCTCGAGAACTCCTCGGGCACGTTGATTGTCAGTTCCTCGATAGGCTCGCACTTCACTCCGTCGATTTCCTTGTAGATTACCTGCGGCTGACCAACCTGAAGCTCGTAGCCCTCGCGACGCATTGTCTCGATGAGCACAGAGAGGTGGAGCACACCGCGTCCGCTTACGATCCACTTGTCGGTTGAGTCCTCGAACTGGCGCACACGCAGCGCAAGGTTCTTCTCAAGCTCCTTCTGCAGGCGGTCGTTGATGTGGCGTGATGTTACGAACTTGCCTTCCTTACCAAAGAACGGCGAGTCGTTGATGGTGAAGAGCATACTCATGGTAGGCTCATCAATAGCGATAGGAGGCAGCGGCTCAGGGTTCTCGAAGTCGCAGATGGTGTCACCGATCTCGAAGCGCTCCAGACCTACGATGGCGCAGATGTCGCCAGAGTGAACCTCGTCTACCTTCTTCTGTCCCATACCCTCGAACACGTGCACTTCCTTGATGCGTGTCTTCTCCAAAGTGCCGTCGCGGTGAGAGATGGTTATGTTCATGCCCTCCTTGAGCGTGCCGCGGTGAACGCGTCCTACGGCGATACGACCAGTGTAGCTTGAGTAGTCGAGCGAAGTGATGAGCATCTGCGGAGTGCCCTCAAGCACCTGCGGCGCAGGTATCACCTCTACGATCTTGTCGAGCAGATAGTCGATATTGTCTGTCGGGGCGTTGTAGTCCTCAGCCATCCAGCCGTTCTTTGCCGAACCGTAAACGACGGGGAAGTCGAGCTGGTCTTCGGTAGCGTTGAGTGAGAACATGAGGTCGAACACCATTTCGTACACTTCCTCAGGGCGGCAGTTGGGTTTGTCAACTTTGTTCACTACAACGATTGGCTTCAGACCAATCTGAAGTGCCTTCTGCAGCACGAAGCGTGTCTGCGGCATAGGACCTTCGAATGCGTCAACGAGCAGAATACAACCGTCTGCCATGTTGAGCACGCGCTCTACCTCGCCACCGAAATCGGAGTGACCCGGGGTGTCAATAATATTGATTTTAGTGCCTTTCCAGTTGATTGAAACGTTCTTGGAAAGGATGGTTATTCCTCGTTCGCGTTCCAGGTCGTTGGAGTCCAATACCTGGCCACTGTTATCCTGGCCGTCACGGAACAGCTTGCCCGCCAACATCATCTTGTCGACAAGCGTGGTCTTTCCATGGTCGACATGGGCGATAATCGCAATGTTTCTAATATCTTGCATTTTATATACCTTAAAAAACTTCTGCAAAGTTACTACTTTTTTTTCAGACAAATGTATAAGCAGCGGCGTTTTTGAACTATTAACGTAAATAGTTCGGAACCAAACAACTAAAAAAAACAAGCACCGCCACAGATGCAACAAAAAATCCCGTGCATTCGGTCGAATACACGGGATCTGTTTCTTTGTGCGAATTACTTACGGAGGCCGAGAGCCTTGATGATTGCACGGTAGCGATTGATGTCGCGGTCGTACAGATAGTTAAGCAATGCGCGGCGCTTTCCTACCAACTGTGTCAAAGAACGTGCGGTAGTATAATCTTTACGGTTCTTCTTAAGATGTTCCGTCAAATGGGAAATACGGTATGAGAACAATGCTATCTGGCTCTCAGCTGAACCAGTATCAGTGTTAGACTTTCCGTACTGTCCAAAGATCTCTTGTTTTTTTGCCTGATCTAAATACATAGA
>DAVZJL010000007.1:0-16242 GCA_052272805.1 Prevotella sp.
TGGGCTATGTGATTATTGGGCTTTCAGCCCGTCTTTGACCACATTATTAGTTTTACCGGACAACAATAACAGAAAAACGACATATCTTAGGGCTTTCTCCCTGAGATATGTCGTTTTTTTGTTGCTTATCCACCAGCTGCCTTATACCGCGCTTCGTAGCGTTCCTGCATCGTGCGAACCGAGAAGCGGTCTTTGGCGAAAGCGTAGGCTTGCTGCGTGAGTGCGTTGTGGTCGGCGGTGGGGAGCAGGTCGAAGATGTGGCGGTAGTCGTTGAGGCTGTTGTTGTGCGCAAGTAGTGTCCAGTCGGCGGGCAGCGTGTCGGCAAGTCCGGGGCAGGCGTTGGCGATGACGGGTAGGCGGTTGAGGCTCGCTTCCATAGAGAGCATACTCAATCCTTCGAACTCCGACGGCATGAACAGATAGTCGAACGACTGCATGTAGCCGGCGAGTCCGAAGATTGGGGGCACGAGTTGCGCGTTGAGGGGTTTTTCTTCGGCTGCTATCTCGGCGAGGGTCTGCTCTACGAGTGTGCGCTGCGAGCCGTCGCCAGCGATCGTAAAGAAGAAGCGTGCGTCGCCGGCAAGCATCTTCAGCACTTCGCAGAGCACTGTAACACCCTTCTGAGGTTCAAGGCGACCAGCGAAGAGGATGTTGAGTTTTGAGTTTTGAGTTTTGAATTTTGAGTTGTTCTCGGCTTCGCCTGCGATTTTGAATTCAGAGTTTTGAGTGTTGGGCGTTGAATGTTGAGCGTTGAAATAATCCTTCTGCTCAACCTCCGCCACACCATTGTTAATGATAGGCGCCACCTCGCCGAAGCGTTCGGCGTAGCTGTCGCGCACGGAGTCGGAGATGGCGATGTTGGCGTTGCGACTCTTGAAGAACGCCTCAACCCACTGGGCTGTGCGTGGCAGACCCGTCCAGAGGCGCGTGTTGTGTATGGTGCGCACTATCTTCACGCGGCGCAGCATGAACGGGAACACACGGCTGAACACGTAGAGCGCAAGGTCGGGCGTCTCGGTGTGCGTGTGTATCACGTCGGGGCGCCAGCGTAGCATGATGTAGAGCATACGCAGGGGGAAGAGCAGTGCGGCGATGCGCTCGAAGAGAAAGTGGAAGCTCACGTCGGGCATCCACGAGCGGTGGCAGCGCACACCGGCTTGCTCCAATTCGGCGATGAACTTCGGCGTGTAAGCGGTGCGTCCGCGCATTATCTCCACGACATGATACTCCATGCCGGGAGTCTGCGACTCGGCGATATTGGCGGCTACGCGTTCGGCACCGCCAAGCGAGAAGTGGGTTATGAGGTGGAATGTTCGCATGGAAATATGGTGTTGAGATGTTGTTGTGTTGCTCACCATTTCAACACAGATAATTAATAACAATTGCTGCATTGTACGCCCAAAGCCACACGGCGAGTGTCGCTACGAGCACTCTTGGAGCCATGCTGTTGCTGCGGCGCAGTATGTAGCCGGCGGCGATGGGGATGATGAACGCCCAGTGAGCCGTCATTATGTACACCTCGTTGAGTCCGAAGCCGAAGCCCATGTGCATGAGCATGTCGAAGCCGAACCACGCGAGCACCATGAGGAAGAACTTCTCGCGGCGTGCCATCCACGCTCCAGCGACGAGAAGCATGACGAGCAACGCCTCCACAACGTAGTTGAGCGCGGAGCGATACTGCACGAAGACGGGACGCGTTTGCTGCACGTCCTCAAGCAGATAGTCGCGGTGGAGCTGCAGCGACTCGCCGAACAGATTGTCTACAGCCGACTGCCAGCGGCTGGTTGTCATGTCGCTCCACTCAAGCAGCGGCACGTTCTTGGTCAGAGCCTCGCCGTTCTGCTGCTTCACGAAGTCGTCATGCTCCTTCAGCTTCGCTATGCGTGCAGGGTCTTTCTTCGCCACTGCCGCCTCAATGCGCTTTATCTTCCGCTCCTGCGGAGCCACGATAGACTCCTGCTGCCAGACATAGATAGCGCCGAGCAGCAGCGTAGGCACCACGAACGAGGCGATGCTGCGCCAAGAGAACACCTTTCTGCCGTTGACAAACCAAGCCGCAAGTGCCACCTTAACGCCGTTGGTGAGCGTTACGCCCGCCGTGAGGAAGAAGAGTAGCGCGCTCTGCCATAGCTTCATCGGCTTGCCCTCCTTCCGTTTACGCCCTGCTATGAGCAGCGTGAGCAGCAGCAGGGGCAGCGAGAGAGCGAAATGGTCGGGCACCATGGTGGCTATCATCACGTGTGCGAAGCCGTAGAACAACGCCGTGAGCAGAGCGGCATCCACGCGGCGCACCTCCACCACGTCGCGCAGCAGACGGTGCATCAGCACCGCTCCCCACACGTCAGCCGCTACCAACAGTGCTGCCATTAGCAGCACCGCAGCGTTGAACTCCGTTGGCGGCATTATCAGGCGGTTCAGCCCAAACAGCGGCAGCAGCAAGACGACGAACAACGGATGGCGCAGCGCATTCCAGTGGAGACGCATACACGAGATGAATATCAGCGAGAAGATGTCGTAGCCCGACATATTCAGGTGGTTGTAGAACACCGACCAGAAGCCCACGTGCGCACCACGTGTGAACGACTGCCAGTGGTTGGCGATGAGCAGGGCGTTGAGCGCAGCGAACACTACGAGTGCCACGCCGGCTATGGGGCGTTCTTCTTTGCGAAGTATTTGCATGTTATGTTTCTACGATATGTTGTTAGAAGAAGAGATACTGCACGATGAGCGCCACGTTCCACACCCACAGATACGCTGCCAACGCAGCTATCAGTGTCTTCAGCGTGAGAGCCTTGCGTCGCTTCTCGGTAGCCTTCAGCAGGAACGCCACGGCTATCGGTATGATGTATATCCAGTGAGCCGACATGATGTACACCTCGTTGATGCCGAAGCCCAGACCCACGTGCAGCACCATATCGAGGGCGAAGTAGGACATGGCGAGCCAGAAGAAGCGCGACCGTCTGCCTGCCCAGATGCCGAGCACGAAGAGCAGTGCGATGATGCCCTCAATGATATAGTTGAAAGCGTAGCGATAGTGTACCATCATCGGGCGCGACTTCAGCACGTCGCCCAACAGATAGTCCTGGTGCAGCTGTATCGACTCGCCGAAGAGATTTTCCACTATCGACTCCGAGCGCGAGGTCGTCACGTCGGTCCAGCTGATGAACTCGCCGTTAGCTATCGGCTTGCCGTTCTTGCGCACGCGCTTTTTCTTCTTCACCGCTGCCTTCGCCTTGTTTATGGAGTCGCGCTCAGCCTTGGCAGCTATGGCAGAGTCTTGCTGCGCCGTGGTGAACGCAGCGAAAGCGATGGAGTCGCGGCGTGCCTGCTCTGCCCGTTCCGCCTTCTGCTTAGCCTCCTTAGCCTCCTTCGCCTTATCGCGGGCAGCTTTTGCAGCTACGTCGCGCGGCCATACGATGTGGTCGTAGCTCATTCGTGCCACGCCCCATGTGAGGGCAGCAGGCAGCAGTATGCAGCCGAAGAGGAACTTCGGACGCAGTATGCGCCAACCGTTGACGAAGAGTTCGGAGAGGTATATCTTCAGTCCGTTGTTCAGCGATGTGCCGGCGGTGATGAAGAAGTATGTTACCGCCTGCCATCCGCTCAGCTTCTTGCCCTTCAGTATCAGCTTGCCCGACACGTAGAGTGCCAGCAGCAGGAGCATCATCGAGATGACGAAGTGGTCGGGCACCATCGTCGAGAGCATCACGAAGGCGAAGCCGAAGTAGAAGACGGTGAGCAGTGTGGAGTCGGTGCGGCTCACGCCCACCACCTCGCGGCAGATGCGGTAGAGGAAGAGCATCGAGTAGAACGCTGCGAACAGCTGTATCGCAGACACGATGAAGATGGCGCAGTTGATGCCCGTGAGCCACATCAGTCCCTGGTTGATGAGGTATGGCACATACATGAAGAACGCCAGCAGCGGATGGCGGTAGACGTTATAGCCCGCCGTCCAGTCGCTCACCACGCTGTACGTGATTGGGTCGAAGCCCGAGATGTGGAACTTCGAGATGAACAGATGCCAGTAGTGGGCGTTCAGCGGTGTGAACACGTCGTAGTACTTGCAGATGACGAGGGCATCGAGTGCAAGGAACACTAAGAGCATCACCGTCGCCAACGGGCGTTCTTCGCGCTTCACGCGGAAGAGGCGGAACGCACTGAGGAGAGAGTCGATATTCATATTGTTTTGTTGTTTCTTTCTTCTTTTAAGCCGAACTAAGCCGAGGAAGGTGGCGTTTAAGCCGAACTAAGCCTTCTTAGGCCTTTCTAAGCCAAGGGAAATTAGGTGGGGTTTAAGCCGAACTAAGCATTTCTAAGCCCTCCCCGACGGGGAGGGTTGGGAGGGGCTTTTTACTTTTAAAAAGTATCTCACGAGCACGAAGTTCACGGGTACGCAGATGGCGAACATTGGGATAGGTGCCCACTGCTTCGGCACGCCCAGCCAGAGGAACAGATTGAGCGTGAGCATCTGCAGCACATAGTTGACAGCGTGCGAGAAGGCGAAGCCTGCACCACGCTTTGCCGATGCCTTCACGCGGAACGTGTAGCGTGTAGATGCCACGAAGTTGAACGCGAAGCTGATGAGGTAGCCGATGGTCATCGCCACGCTCGGGTTGAGCCAGCGTATGAGCAGCCAGTAGATGACGTACTGCAGTATGGTTGCCAGCACGCCTACGATGCCGAAGCGTATCACTTCGCCAAGTTTCTGTTTGTCTATCATGTATATTTGTCGTTTGCTTGTAGAGTATTTATACTGTAACGGTTGCGCATTTGTCATCGTTTCCCGTCCGCCACCTGATTGGATTCCGTTCGCCACCCGATCGGATTCCGTCCGCCACCCAATCGGATTCCGTTCGCCACCTGATTGGATTCCGTTCGCCACCTGATCGGATTCCGTCCGCCACCCAATCGGATTCCGTCCGCTGCACGATGATAAAATCAAAAGAAACGCCCTATCTGAACGGCTTGAAGTGGGCTTTGTCGGCGAATGTGAGCAGCTCACGATCGCCCCTGCTGTCGCCGAATGCCTCTATGACGTAGTCGTTGCGGTGCACGGTCAGGTCGGGATATTGCTTGCAGAGTCGCTCCACCTTCTCCGCTCCGTAGCAGTTGTTCGTGAGAAAGCGTCCGGTGAGCAGTCCGTTGTTGTCTGCTTCCACCTGCGTGCCCAGCACACAGAAGTCGGACTGGCTGTTCTTTATCATGTTGGTGAAGAACGGGCGCACCCAGTTGTCGATGCTCGCGCTCACCACGCACACGCTCTCGCCCTCGCTGAAAAGACGTTCGAGCAGCACTTTCGCCTTCGGGCGTATAAGCATGGCGTTGCGCTCAGCGAACTGTCGGCACAGCGTGTCGAACTGTTTCTGCTCCATGCCGCGGAAGTACCATGCGAAGATGCGCTGCTTGGCGCGATAGTTGGGGTAGAGCTTCAGCTTCATCAGCACCAGCAGCGGACTGTGCACGAGAAACCCCACAACGAAGCGCCACGTGCCGCAGGCGTAGCGTATGAACACCAGCAGCGTGTCCGCCGTCGTCAGCGTGCCGTCGAAGTCGAATGCGTAGAGTCGTTTCATATTAAATAACGTATATCATTAAGAGGAACGTGAGCAGCCATGCCACCACGATGACCTGCGAGAAGTGGTCGTGCAGAATGATCTTTGTAGGGTCGCCGCTCTTCTGGTCGACCACCGCTATCTGTATGTAGCGCAGCAGACCGATGAGCACGAAGACGAACGTGAGGTAGAGGTAGGGTGTCTGAAAGCGTTCCACCACTTCCGGCGACACGCAGTACATGATGTAGCAGACGAGCGTGACGGAGGCGGTGATGGTGATGGCTTGGTTGATGAACGTGAGGTTGTAGCGTACGGTGTTCTTGCGCGGTGCCTCGCCCGTCTCGTTCATACGCAGCACGTCGTCGCGACGCTTGGCGAACGACATGAAGAGCGTGAGCAGGAAGGTCATAATGACAATCCAGTTGCTCAGCGGCAGCTCGCAGGCGAAGCCTCCGGCGAGGATGCGCAGCACGAAGCCGAACGCCACGATGCACACGTCGAGTATGGCGTACTGCTTCAGCTTGGAGCAGTAGGCGAGGTTGAGCACGTAGTAGAACACGACGACTGCCATGACGTTGCTCATCACCTCGGGCGGCAAGAGCAATGCCACACCGATGCCGAGCACGAACATCGCTATCATCAGCGTGTAGCCCATGCGTATCGACAGAGCACCCGACGCAATAGGGCGGTGGCACTTCACGGGGTGGTTGCGGTCGGCGTCGATGTCCACGATGTCGTTGTAGCAGTATATCGACGAGGCTACGAAACTGTAGGCGAAGAATGTGAGCGTCACGAGTTCTATCGAGTGGAGGTCGAAGAGTTCGCCACCGAAGAACATCGGAATGCAAACGAAGAAGTTTTTTATCCACTGCTTAGGGCGCGTAAGGCGCAAGATGTTTTTTATCATGTGGTGAGATGTTGTGATGGTGAGATGTTGAGATGGTGAGGTGTTGAGATGTTGAGGGGTGAGATTACTTTTTGCTGAAGATATTCAGCGCGAGGCTCGTTGTCTGATGCAGCACCCACGCCGCAGGCAGCGTGATAGCCACAGTTGCGGCGAACGTTCCCCAATAGCCAAAGCCCATGGGTTGCACATACACCAGCACGAAATGGATGTGTATGAGATAAGCTTCGAGACTAAGCATTCCTACCATGCGGAACGAGCGGTTCACCCACTCGGGTGTGCGGCGGAAGATGCGGTTCATCACGAGCACGCTGCACACCGTGAACGGTATGTAAAGCATACGCTCCACGAAGAGCGGAAAGTGTCCGTGGCGCACCTGCTCAAGGTATAGGCATGTGCCGAACGTCATGAGGAACGTGATGAGCAGCAGCCACACAGCGTCGGGCGGCAGCTGCTTGCGCGAGCGTACCATCTCGCCCATGTTGATGCCGATGAAGAAGATCGGTACGCGACTCCAGAATATCTCCAAGTGTCCCACGACGGCATGTATCGGCAGTACCCACTGCACCATTACGCACCACACCACCATAAGCAACGGCAGCCAGCGATAGGTGGGGTAGCGCGCGATGAGGCGCATATACCACGGCGCGATGAGGTAGAGCAGCATGATGGCTGGCACGTACCAGAACGTCAGTTCGTCATGCAGCCAGAAGTCCCAGTTGATGGTTATGTCGCCGAGCAAGTCGACCACGTTCTTCGAGAACCGCTGCGCTCCGAGGTAGTCGGGTAGGTAGAACGCCGTGGAGCAGATGAGCCATGTGGGCAGTATGCGGATGAGTCGGCGGCGGTAGAAGTGGCTCACCAACGGTGTCTTTGTCCACGCGAACCACAGACCCACGCCACTCAGGAAGAGGAAGATGTCGACCCCCACGTTGCCGCAGCGACGCAGCCCGTAGAACGGGTCGCCGCGGTCGAGTGCCACATGGAACAGAATGACGAAGAGCATTGCTGCTCCCATCTGTTCAGCGCGAAATCGCGATATGTTTCCTAACTCAATGCTTGGTATCTTCATTGCGTAGCTTGAAATTATGGTAGAACCATGCCAATGCTATCGATGCCACGATGTACAGCAGCAGACCCGTGTACACGTCGCCGTGGCGCGAGATTGGTATGAATATCTTTCGTGTGAGCGGATGCAGCACGAAGAGTGCGGCAGAGATTGTGCCTACCCACGCTATCCATTCGTTCGCGGTCTTCGGCAGCAGCTTCACGATGCCAATCGTAGCGATGCACACGAAGAGCGGTGCCCACAGCCATGTGTGGAAGTTGAAGCTGAAGAAGAACACAGCCACAACGGATATCACCATGAGCGTCATGCGCACGCCGTGCGTCAGTTCCTTGCCGTGGCGAGCGTAGAGCAGTCCGGCGCAGAAGGGCAGCACACCGCCCATGAAGTTGTAGCGCACGCGGTTGAGCGTGTCGCCCTCCGGGTCGCAGAATGCCTGCATCGCCCAGCATAGGGCAACAAGCAGCAGAGCGTAGATGTCGCCCTTGCGCCAGAGCAGCAGTCGATAGACGATGTATAGCTGCATCATCAGCCCGAAGAACCAGTAAGGTCCGGGCCAAATGACATGGTCGGGGTCGGGCATCATGTTGTTGAACATGAAGAGTTGTCCGAGTATGTCCACGACGTGATACTTATGCGCCCCAGGCGTGATAGCATCGACCATGGTGAACGCCACGAAGCCCACTATCATCATCTTGAAGAGCTTCAGGTAGTGGTGCTTCAGGAATGGCAATACGTCGGTCTGCTTCTTCGCGAGTCCGCCGCGCTTCTCGTATTTCATCACGAGTCCGTAGGCAGAGAGGAAGAGGAACACCGGCACACCGTAGTGGCCGAAGAACGATACGAGGTGGATGGGTAGGTTCCAGTCGGGGCTACTGATAGCTTGCATCAGACTACTTGCCTTCGACATGGTGAAGGTGTACTCGTTCTCCTTTACGGCGAAGCCGAGCCAGTGGCAGTAGTTGTGCAGGAAGATTCCTATTATTGCGAGTCCGCGCATGGCGGAACATTCTGTGCGGGTAAGCATTTGTGAGTTTAAAGTTTGTCGTAATCTGTAGTGTTCTTTAATATTCTCGGGCGGTTCTCGTCGTATTCGGGCGACAGTAGGTTGTACTGCTCCTTGTAGTCGCGAGAGTGAATGCCGCCGAGGTAGAGCAGCATGTGTGCAAGCGCGTCGGTCATAAAGCGTCGGTTGCGAGCGTTCACTACCTGGCGGAACACCTCCGGACGCTTCTTGATATACTGACGCGAGCACCATATCCACATCGGTATGTCGAACTCGGCGTGTGCCAGTCGGGCATCTATCTTCGCCGAGTGCATACGGCAGAAGAAGTGCATGTCGCCCTCGTAACATTCCTCGCCATGGTCGGGCACGTAAATCACGATAGCATCTTCGTTCTCAAACTTCTTCACTATCTCCGTCACAACCGAGTCGTTGTATAGAATGGCGTTGTCGTAGTCGGCAAGCGTCTGACGCTCGCGTGCGTTCAGATGCGGTTTCATCTCCTTGTAGTCGTCGCCACGGAACTTTTTCTGCTCCTTCGGCGAGCGTTGGCGATACTGCACGTGTTGCCCTAACAGATGGAAGATGATGAGGTTGTTCTCGGTGTTCTGTCCCTTCAGCTCGTCGTAGTCCTGTAGCAGTCCCTCGTCGTAGCGGTGGAGCTGCGTGTTGCGCGTGTCGAACTGTGCAGCACTCAGCTTCGGGTTGTTCAGGAAAAAGCCGCCACTGAAGTCGTACACCGCCTCCTTAGCCTTCGGCAGGAACTGGTTGGTGAGGAACGTCACGTGGTAACCTGCCTTGCGGAACAGTTCGGGGAAGAGCGGATAGTCGCACCACTCGCCCTTGTCGCCTACACAATAGAGCGAGAAGAGGTGCTTGAACACGAAGCTCGTGAGGTTCCACGGCGATACAACGTCGGTGTACTTCACCAGTCTGCCTTGTCGCTCCAGTTTCTGTTGGCGTGGCGTGGTGGGCATGACGTAACCGTACTGCGACGAGTGGTGGCGGTTGTAACTCTCGCCGATGATAAGCACGATGTTAGGCGAGCGGAACGAACATGAGTCGACCGTCACTGTCTTTGCCGTGCGCACCAGGCGGTCGATTTGTTTCGCTGTGAGCGTGTTGGCGTAGATGCTGAACGCGAGTCGGTAGACGGGTTGGTAGAGTACGGCATGATCCTTCTCGGTGAGTGTGTGTTCCACCTCACCAATGGTGGTGCCCGACATCAGTTTGTGTGTAGCAGCCTTGTTATGTGCGCTTGAGCATACCGACCATACGAGCAGCGTAAGCACGGCTGTGCCTATCATGGGGCGTGTGCGGCGCAGCAGCTCGCAGGTGCGCAGCCATATCGACTTGATAAGCTCGCGCCAACGACGTGGAATGAAGTGGGGGAAGCGTAGACGCAGTGCCGTGAGCACGTGCACGAACAGCAATAGCAGCACCCAGCCCACGTCGCTCATCAATATATCTGGCGACACGCACGAACGCAGGAACTCGCCAGTCTCGCGCGAGTCGGTCTCGCCCACAAGTTGCAGCATAGTCGGGGTCAGTGTCGACTGGAACTTTACGAAGCAGTAGACATCCACCACTGCTGTGGCGTATAGCACAACGTAGAAGAAGCCACGCACCCACATCATCACCTTGCGTGGTAAGAGGGTGAGTATCAGCGTGAGCACATAGACATCGAGGAACAACTCGAGGTAGAGGTTGTCGTAGAGGTGTGCTCCGCGCACGTTGGGCAGCGTAGTCCATGCCGTTATGCAGCCGAGTAGGTACATGAACACTGCAAACGTGCAGTTGCGGCGTAGGGGTTCTGCCACAGCAGCGAGCACCCGTTTAATTGTTTTCAAATATTTCATCTATACCTATTGTTATATAGTGTTTTTATTGCCGTGTTCCCACGTCGTGGGAGCTGTTATTCCGCAAATTTACACATCTTTTCTGACATATTAATTGATTGGTTGCAAAAATATTGCTCTTTGGTAGGTGTTCTATTCTATTGTTGCGGATAAGGTATGAAAAAAGGGCACTCCTTAGCGGAATGCCCTGTATGTCGTAATTATACGATTGCGATGTTTATGCTCGATGATTAGTCGGCAATCTTGACAGTAGCGCGACGGTTGTAAGAAACTGGTGAGAGTTCCTTAACACCACCCATACCCTCTGTTGTAATCTGGTCGCGGCTAACGCCCATCTTAACGAGTTCGTTAGCAACTGTTTCTGCACGACGCTCAGAGAGTTTCTGGTTGTAAGCAGCAGAGCCGGTAGCGTTGTCTGCGTAGCCAGTTACTACGAGGTTAGCCTTGTTGTCCTTAGCGTATTCAGCCAACTTCTCAACGTTTACGAGGTCCTTGCGTGAAGCAATAGTAGCCTTGTTGATGTTGAAGAATACTGACAACGGAGTGTTGGCGTATGTCTTAACGTCATTCTTAGCCACTGGCTCGTCCTTCTTTGCAGCGAGGAGGCTCTTCAGGCGTGTGTTCTCTGCCTTAGCATCGTTGAGCTCAGCGTTGAGAGCTTCAATCTGCGACTGTGAGAGTGCCTTGATAGCGTCTACGTCCGGAGTCTTGCTCCATGTAGACTTGCCAAGGTTGAACTGCATACCAACCTCTGCATAGAACTTATTGTCCTTGCCCTCCCAGAGTGACTTCTGAGATGCACCACCTTCTGTTACGCCGTCGAAGTCAGACTCTGCGTATGTCCAACCGAGCTCGAGGTAGAGACCGAAGTGCTTTGAGAGGCGGAATGTGTTGAGGAAACCTGCTGCGAGGTTCATGCTGTAGCGGTCGTACGAGCAGTTGCGGTTGATACCACCACCGAAGAACGGAATGGCGTTCCAAACGCGTGTCTCGTTATAACCACAGAACATGTTGCTGAGGTTGAAGAGAATGTGCTCGTTGAGTGTCCAATAGTTGTTCTTGTGCTTGTGCTCGTCAACTACGGTACGACCCCATACGCCGCTGAACTTGGTGCGAAGACCGAGACCAGGTGTGAACCACTTACCTACGCCTACAGAGAAGCCAGGAACAGCGCGGAATTTCTTGAACGGACTACGGCTCAGACCGCTGCCATGCTCTTCGTTAGAGTAGAATGCGTTCCAGTCAGCACCAGCCTGAACAAACCAATTACTCCAGAATGAATTTGTTGCAACGCTATGCTTGAGTGTTTGGTCAGTTGTCTCCTGAGCCATGGCACTCATTGATAAGCCACACATTGCTAATGCAATTATTAACTTTTTCATAACTTTTATTGTTTAATAATCAATTATTTAATTACGCTGTCATGGACATAACAAGTCCTTTTTATTTAGTTGCAAAGTTAATAAAAAAAACAAAAGTAATCCTTATTTTATATTAAAAAAAGCATATAATACTTGTTTTTTATTGTTTATGTAACTTTATGTGCCGAATAAATGCTCTAATTCGTTTTGATGGAGCATCGTTAAAATCTTTTTGCCATCTGGAGTGTAGCTGAAGTTGGAGCACGTGAAGAGACTATTGACGATGTTTTCCATCTCGGCATTGGTAAGCACTTGTCCGTATGCGACGGCTGCGTTGCGTGCCAGTTCGAGGGCTATTGAGTGGTTGATGTCGTCGATAGCTGATGTTGTCTTCTCGCGTGCTGAGGCTACGAGGTCTTGCAGCAGGGCAGTATAGTCGAGTCCATCGAGTCCGCTTGGCACTGCCGTGATGCTGTAGTCGCCCTCTGCTGTCGGGGTCAGTTCAAAACCGATGTTCTGTAGTTCGGGCATAATGGCTTCTGCCACCACCTTATCCGCTGGCGAGAAGTGTATCGTGTCGGGGAAGAGTGGCTTCTGTGAACTTGCTCGGTGCTTCTGCATTTGGTCGAGATATCCTTCGTAGAGTATGCGTGTGTGGGCACGATACTGGTCGATAATCATCAGTCCGGACTTAACGGCGGTCATAATGTATTGTCCTTTGTACTGATAGTGGGTGGGCGACTTCTCTTCAAGCAGCGATGTCTCTTGTTTGGGCGTTGTCGCTTCGGATGTCGACCCCTCTGGCATAGTGCTTCTCTCCTCTGTTTGTGCGAACTTCTGCGATAGAACGATGCCGTTGTCGGCGAACGATTTGCTTGTAGCGTTTGAACGCGACTGTATGACGCTTCCTGCGTCGGTGCCGAAGAGTGATGGTGTCTGTTGCTGGCGAGTGTGTGCAGAGCCGAGTCCTTCGTACAGCTGCTCCCAGTTGTCGGGGGCTGCGTTTGAGTGTGTTGTCGGTGTCTCGTTGAATGGGTTGTACGTAGGGTTGTATTGCACCTTGGGTGCGCTGATGCCTGTCTGTGGCATTGTGCCGAGAGCAGGTATGTCGGGTTGTCCTTCGGTGTCGAACTCTATTGCCGTTACATCGCTGAACATACCAACGGCATCGCGCACGGCAGCGGTGAGTATCTGCCACACTGTCTGTTCGTTTTCGAACTTTATCTCGGTTTTGGTGGGGTGAATGTTCACGTCGATGTCCGTGGGGTTGACGGTGAAGTATATGAAGTAAGGTATCTGTTCGCCTTCGGGCACGAGTCGCTCGTAGGCGGTCATAATGGCTTTGTGGAAGTAGGGGTGCTTCATGTAGCGACCATTAACGAAGAAGAACTGTCGCACACCCTTCTTGCGTGCCGACTCGGGCTTGCCGACGAATCCGCTAATCTTGCACATTGTGGTGTCGATGTCTATCGGCAGCAGGTGTTGATTAATCTTCTTGCCGATTACGTCAACGATGCGTTGGCGCAGTCCGCCTGCCTTTAGATTATACAGCTCGGTTTGGTTGTTGTAAAGCGTGAACGCCACGTCGGGGTAGACGAGGGCGATGCGCTCAAAGGCTGTGACGATATTGTTCAGTTCGGTGGTGTTCGACTTGAGGAACTTGCGGCGCACGGGCACGTTGTAGAAGAGGTTGCTGATGGTAAAGTTGCAACCTACGGGACATTGTACGGGTTCCTGCGACACAAAGCGCGAGCCGGCGATGCTGAGTGCTGTGCCGAGATCGTCGTCGGGGCGACGAGTGCGTAGCTCCACCTGCGCCACGGCAGCGATAGAGGCGAGAGCTTCGCCGCGAAAACCCATGGTGTGAAGGTTGAAGAGGTCGTCGGCTTGGCGTATCTTAGATGTAGCGTGACGCTCAAACGATAGGCGTGCGTCGGTCTCTGACATGCCTTTGCCGTTGTCGGTCACTTGTATTGAGGTGCGTCCAGAATCGACACAAACCACGTTTATTAGCGTGGCACCAGCGTCGATGGAGTTCTCCACCAACTCTTTTATCACGCTTGCAGGGCGTTGTATCACCTCGCCGGCAGCTATCTGATTGGCTACCGAATCGGGCAGAAGTTGTATAATATCGTTCATGTCGTTGATTGTTCTCTTAGGGTGTGTCTTTAAATATATGTGACTCGGCTACATTGCTATCATTAGTATAATGGCTATGAGCAGGAAACCTATCATCACAAGCAGTCCCAGCAGTCGCACTTGTCCGTTCTGACGGCGGTGCGACGGCGGTTCTGCTTCTTTCATAGAACGCTCAGCGAGTTCTTCGGGCGGTACGCCGCGGCGCAGATCGTTAAGAAGGTCGCGCTGTTCGTTGGAGAATCGGAAGGTATGGTGAAAGCCGCGAGGGCGGCGGTTGAGAATGTACATATTGAAATGGTGAGATGGTGAGGTGGTGAGATGGTGAGATGGTGAGGTGGTGAGATATGTTGTGTGGTGATGGTTACGAACATTACAACATATCTCAAGTTTCTTTTGGCTGCGCACTACTCCAATCGCTGCAGCGGTGCTTCGCGTCGTGGCAGTTCCTTTAGCTCGGTGCCTTCAGCCTTGCCTCGCCAGTTGAACACGTCGTCCTTATCTTTCGGGCGCACGTAGTCGAACCATGCGAACTCGGGCAGCTGATATTTTTCTGGTGGAATCTGCGTGATAGGATACATCGTGCCCGTAGCCTTTGATGCCCATATCTTCTCCAGTTCGCGTGTTGGCGACATGTACATACGCAGCGTGTCGGTCTCCATGTAGTTGAGCTCGGAGAGCGTGGAGTCCTTCGAATCGGCGTTGTAGTAGAGCGACTTCACCGTGCCGATGGCTTCAGCACGTCGCACTGCGCCGTCAGTGAAGAAGGCATCCATGCGCTTCGATGATATCTGGTTGTAGTGGTTCTTCTCGTCGCACTTCTCCACCGACAATGCCTGACCTATCACTTCCGCCTTGCGCACCGTTGAGTCGTTCATGTAGACGTGTATCACCTCGCCTAATATCTGTCTGCCGAGGTTCCAAAGTATCGGGTCGCGATACATCGTCATACACGAGTCCTGCGAGCTGAATACGAGCGAGTCGCACACCGCCTGCACGTCGTTGCGATAGGCACGCACGTGGTTGAAGGCGTGTACTTTGCGGTACACCGAGTCGGTCTTGATGTTGAACGTGTAGAGTTTCACCGAGTCGGCGTGCATGTACAGCGTGTCCTTCTGCGAGTAGTCGATCATCAGTGTGCGCTTCGTTGCGAAGCCGTAGCCCGTTGTCTCGTTGTAGAAGAGGTGGTCACAGTGCAGCTCGTTCTTGTTCACCGAGTCGACGTATATCACGTTGCCGAAACCCTCGTTCTCCTTCGACTTGTCGTTGTGGAAGAGCGAGTCGCCGGTGATGGTTTTCTTACCGTCTATGATGGTAGAGCGACCATACAGTTGCGACATGTTTGTCTTGCTGTTGGTGTAGGCATCGGTGGTGTTGATGACGGTTCCCTTCGAGGTGATGGTCGACGGACCCGTAACGTGGGCGATACGTGTCTGTGTGTCGTAGTGGAGCGAGTCGGTGTTGATGAGGTTTTCTCCGCTGCGCATCTGCACGCCATAGAAGAATGAAGCCTTGCGTGTGGCGGTGTTGTATTCGCCCCAGTCGCTCACCAATTCGTCCTTGCCGTCAACGAGTCTGCCTCCCTCAAAGAAGTAGGCGTTGTCGTAGAGGCGGTCGTAGTCGAGCGAGTCGGTGTAGAGTGTCTGCGTGCGGTGCTTGAGCACTACGTTGTGGCGTGCGTGCATCATCTGCTCCGCACCTATATAGTCGGCGTATTCGCAGGTGAGCGAGAGGGTGTCGCCCTGCTTGAAGTGCACGTGTCCGAACGCCTCTACCGAGTTGGCTTCCTGAAAGAAGTAGGCACTGTCGCACCACAGCTCTGCACCAGCGTGCGTGAAGTGTACCTTGCCGCGCAGTATCTGTGCATCGGGCACTGCTCCATACATGTCGTAGGTGAGCTCATCGGAGTGTATGAGGTACACGCGCTCGTCTGTTTTCTGTCGCTTCTTTTTGCCTTTTGGTGCCGCAGAAGCCCATATCAGGCAGAAGCCAAAAAGGCATAGAACTGCTGCGAGAGCGGTTCTATGCCAATTGTGAGTTATTGGGGATTGTTCTTTTCTCATTATTTTCTAAGCCTTTCTAAGTCGAGGGCCTTAAGCCGAACTAAGCCTCTTTAAGCCTTTCTAAGCTGAGGGCTTTAAGCTGAACTAAGCCTCTTTAAGCCTTTCTAAGCTGAGGGCTTTAAGCCGAACTAAGCCTCTTTAAGCCTTTCTAAGTCGAGGGCTTTAAGCCGAACTAAGCCTCTTTAAGCCTTTCTAAGCTTAATGTAATCTTGCTGCGAGCCATCCGCGTCGGTCGTTACGAGTATCCGCGTCGGTCGTTACGAGTATCCGCGTCGGTCGTTACGAGTATCCGCGTCGG
>DAVZJL010000007.1:16342-53422 GCA_052272805.1 Prevotella sp.
ATCCGCGTCGGTCGTTACGAGTATCCGCGTCGGTCGTTACGAGTATCCGCGTCGGTCGTTACGTATGTCTGCGTCGGTCGTCGCGCATCGGGAAATACGAGGCAAAACCTTATTTTACCCAGCCTTCGTACTCGTACTTGTAGTTCTTGTAGCGATCCTGCATACGCACGTAGGTGGTCTTTATCTTCTTTACCACCCAGTTGTGTAGGAATTCTGCACGCTGTTTCTGCAGCACTACGTTCTGCAACACTTGGAAGTCTTCGTTGATAGTGGCGCGGTGAGCAGCGATGCGGTTTTTCAGTTTCACGATAGCTACGACGTGCTTGCCCTTCTCGTTCACCATGGGGAACGCGTCAGACACATCGCCTACCTCCATGCGCTCCACCTTGCGAGCCACCTCGGTGGGCAGGTCCTTCATCTGGAACTTCGATGTGCGACCCTCCTCGCTGTTGAACGACATGAGTCCGTGGTTGTTGCGTGTGTCCTTGTCGTCAGACATCACGGTCGCAGCTTGCTCGAACGACAGTTTGTCGGCGCGTATGTCGGCAGCAAGCGAGTCGAGCTTCACGCGCATCGAGTCGGTAGCCTCTGCTGAGACACGCGGTACGCGCAGGATGTGGCGCACCTTGATTTTGTCGCCACGCTTGTCGATGAGCTGTATGATGTGGAAACCATACTCCGACTCTACAATTTTCGACACGCGCTTCGGGTCGGTGAGGTTGAACGCAACGGCAGCGAATGCAGGGTCGAGCATACCACGACCTACGTAGTCCATCTCACCACCCTGACGTGCTGAGCCTGGGTCCTCCGAGTAGAGACGTGCAAGTGTGGCGAATGATGTCTCGCCGTTGTTGACGCGGTCGGTGTATTCGCGCAGATCGTTCTTTACGTGGTTTATCTCGTCCTGCGATATCTTCGGCTGCTTGGTGATAATCTCTACTTCTACCTGTGTCGGCACGAGCGGTATGCTGTCCTCTGGCATGTTGTTGAAGTACTTGCGCACGTCGGCAGGAGTCACAGCTATGTCGCTCACGAGTTTCTCACGCATCTGCTGTATGAGCTGGTTGTTGCGGAAGTCGTCATGCAACTGCTGGCGCATCTGTGTGATTGACATCTTCTTGTATTCCTCGAGTTTCTCGCGCGAGCCAGCCTGCTGTATCCAGCGGTTGATTTGCATCTCGATGTTTTGTGCTATCTCTGCCTCGGTGACATTGATAGAGTCGATTTCTGCCTGATGTAGGAAGAGCTTCTGTACAGCTATCTGTTCGGGAATGATATAGTCGGGGTCGCCATCCCATGTTATTCCCTCCATCTCGCTCTGCAGTTTCATCATCTCCACGTCCGACTTGAGGATGGGCTGGTCGCCTACCACCCATATCACTTCGTCTACGATGCTATGCTCTGGCGCGCGTTCCTCTGTGGTGAGCGTGTCCTGCGCGAGTTCGGGTGCCGAACCGGCGTGGCTGCCGGCGTTGGCTCCGATGCCTACGAGGAATGTCGCAGCAGCGAATGTCGCCAGTATTATGTTGCGTTGTTTTCTCATGTATGTATATATATTAATATGTATAGTGTCAGCCATGGTGCTTAGCACCACTACCTACGTTTAGTGCTTGTTTACGGTGCTGAGCACTTCCTTGTTCAGCACTACAGTGTAGCGCTTGCGTAGTGCTTCAATCCATGCCTTTTCGAGCTGCTCCTGATAGTCAGTCACCACGAGTTCGCGTACGTCGTTGTATGTCTTCGGTGCCTTCAGCTTCTCGCCGTATGTAGCCGAGATGGGGAAGTCCTTCACGTCAGCCACAGTGGTGTCCTTGCCGAACACTACCTTGTCGATGAGCGCGTTGTCGCCCTCACGGAAGATGCCTTTCACCACCTTGATGCGTATTGTAGAATCGTTGAATTCCTTGCGCAGGTGCTCCGGCCACTGCTCGAATGGTACTTTCTTCAGCGATGCCTTCACTGCCTCTACGTCGCCCTGCTCCTTCACCCAGTAGGCGATGCCCTTGAAGCGCGGCTTCTCCCACTTGTAGCGTTTGCGGTTCTTCTTGAAGTAAGCAGCGAGACCAGCTTCGTCCTTTGCAGCCTTATCCCATACGGTGCGGTTAGATATTTCGTAGAGCAGCAGTCCGTCGTGGTATTCGCGGATGAGGCTCTTCAGCGCAGGGTCGGCAGCAGCCATTTCGTCAGCACGGCGGTTGAGTACGTCCTCCGGTGTGCACTGCGGTACGGAGTGTTTAGCTATTGAGTCGATGTTCTGCGAGATAATATGCTCACGCAGACCGCGACTCTCTATGAAGCGGTGTATGTCTGCGCGTACGGTGTCGTAGGGGAAGAAGTTCTGCTTAGCATCCACTCTCACAATGTGATAGCCGTAGGGTGATAGGAATGGCTTAGAGATTTCGCCTTCTTTCAGCGAGAAGATGACATCTTCAAACTCCTTCACCATGTATCCACGCTGTGCCCATGAGAGATCGCCACCGCGGCGTGCCGAACCTTTATCGTCTGAGCAACGCTGTGCGAGAGTAGCGAAGTCGGCACCCTTGATGAGTGCGTTGTATATAGAGTCGGCGCGTACGAGGGCAGAGTCGCTCTGCGCCTTTGATGCGTTCTGCTTCAGTGCGACGAGGATATGGCGTGAGCGTACCATGCCACCGCTCTCGTCGATGCGTTTACGGGTGTCTTCGTAGATTTTGCGTGCTTCGCGTTCTACGTCGTTGTCGTTGATGAATGAAGGACGTATCTGCTGGTCGCGATACATGCGAAACTCGTCGCGGAAAGCCTTTGTTGTGTCGATGCCTGCCTCTTCGGCTGCCATCACCTTGAGTTTGTAGTTTACAAACAGGTCTACGTATTCCTCAACGCTCTTCTTGTCGACAACTGTTTCCGAGTTGTTCTTGTTATACGAGTACTCGAATTCTGAGCGAGGCACAGCCTTTCCGTTTATAGTCATGATAGTTGGGTCGGCAGTCTGAGCCGACGCTGTGGTTGCTGCCACGAGCATTGCTACCAACAATGATTTTACCTTCATCTTTTCTTCTTGTTTGTTTATTGGGGCTTTCTCCCCACGGTTTTTATATATTTGAATTGGGCTGAAAACCCAATAACTACACAGCGCGGTATGTTTCGTTTCTTTTGTTTCGAATACGTTACACACCCGTGCCATGTGGTTGTTGGGCTTTCTTTCTGTGTTCAATTATTTATTACTGTGGGCGCGAGTAGTTCGGTGCCTCACTTGTAATTGTGATGTCGTGTGGATGGCTCTCGAGCACGCCAGCGTTTGTGATGCGTGTGAACTTAGCGTTGTGCATATCCTCGATGGTGCCGGCTCCGCAGTAGCCCATGCCTGAGCGCAGACCGCCGATGAGCTGGTAAATCACCTCCTGCACTGTTCCCTTGTAAGGTACGCGTCCGGCGATGCCTTCCGGCACGAGCTTCTTCACGTCCTTGGTGCCTGCCTGGAAGTAGCGGTCCTTTGAGCCATTCTCCATAGCCTCAAGTGAGCCCATGCCGCGGTAGCTCTTGAACTTACGTCCGTTGAAGATGATAGTGTCGCCAGGGCTCTCCTCTGTACCTGCAACGAGCGAGCCAATCATCACTGAGCTACCACCAGCTGCGATAGCCTTCACGATGTCGCCCGAGTAGCGCAAGCCGCCGTCGGCAATCAATGGAACGCCAGTGCCCTGGAGTGCAGAGTAAACGTCGTAAACGGCAGAGAGCTGCGGAACACCAACGCCTGCTACGACGCGTGTTGTGCAGATTGAACCCGGACCGATACCTACCTTAACAGCATCAGCACCGTTGTCAACGAGCATTCTTGCTGCCTCGCCAGTAGCCACGTTGCCCACAACGATGTCTACGTTCGGGAACGAAGCCTTAGCCTCGCGGAGCTTCTCGATAACGAACTTTGAGTGGCCGTGAGCTGTATCGATAACGATGGCATCAGCACCTGCTTCTACGAGAGCGCTCATGCGGTCGAGTGTGTCGACTGTTACGCCTACGCCTGCTGCTACGCGCAGACGACCCTTCTCGTCCTTGCAAGCCATGGGCTTATCCTTTGCTTTGGTGATATCCTTGTATGTGATAAGACCAACGAGGTGGTTCTCGCTGTCTACAACCGGCAGCTTCTCAATCTTGTTCGACTGCAGGATGTCTGCAGCTGCTGCAAGGTCGGTCTTGATGTGTGTGGTCACGAGGTTTTCGTGTGTCATCACGTCGTCGATGAGCTTATCGAGATGGCGCTCAAAACGAAGGTCGCGGTTGGTGACAATGCCCACGAGGTGGCACTCGTCGTCTACTACCGGTATACCGCCGATGTGATATTCCGCCATCATTTCGAGGGCATCCTTCACGGTTTTGCCACGACGGATTGTCACCGGGTCGTAGATCATGCCGTTCTCAGCACGCTTTACGATGGCTACTTGACGCGCCTGGTCTTCGATAGACATGTTCTTGTGAATAACACCGATGCCGCCTTCGCGTGCGATGGCAATAGCCATAGCCGACTCCGTTACGGTGTCCATGGCTGCTGTGACAAAGGGCACATTCAAGCAGATGTTACGCGAGAACTTGGTTTTCAACTCTACCGTCTTGGGCAGTACCTCTGAATAAGCGGGGATAAGAAGGACGTCATCGTATGTGAGACCGTCCATTACAATTTTATCAGCAACAAATGATGACATATAACTTAAAAATTTATTGCGTGCAAATTTAGCAATAAAAATCCATACGCGAAAAATAAAAGTCGATTTATTTGTGGCGTTAATGCTAATTAACGGATTTTGAAGATGGTTGGGTCAGTCAGGGGGTGCAGTCAGGGGGTGCAGTCAGGGGGTGCAGTTGTCTCAACTGCACCAAATATATTTAACAGTGTTTCTATTCGGTTGGTGCAGTTGAGACAACTGCACCCCCTGACTGCACCCCCTAACTGTGTTAGTTGGCTTGTTCGGAGAGGAACTTTATGCGCACGAGGCGTATTTCGTTCTCTTCGTAGTCGCCGAGTTCGTCGAGTGCGGTGTCGATGTCGTCGGTGTCCGACTCGCGGAAGTACTCGTAGATATCGTCTATTTGGTCTTCGTCCATCACGTCCTCAAGGAAGTAGTCTATGTTCAGCTTCGTTCCGCTGTAGACGATGGCATCGAGGTCGTTGAGCAAGTCCTCGAAGTCGAGTCCAAGTGCTGAGGCAATATCGTCGAGTGGCATACGTCGATCGAGATACTGTATTATCTTCACCTTCTTCATTGAGTCCTTCGCTACGGTGCGCACGAAGAGCTCTTCTGGGCGTTCAATCTCGTTGTCCTTGCAGTACTGGCTAATCAGTTCGCAGAACGGCTTGCCATAGCGGTTTGCCTTGCCCACGCCGATGCCCTGAATGTTGCGCAGCTCTTCGAGTGTCACGGGGTACATCGTTGCCATCTGTTCGAGCGATACGTCTTGGAAGATGACGTATGCCGGCAGGTTCTGCTTGCGTGCGGTCTTCTTTCTGAGGTCGAGGAGCATGTTGTAGAGTGTAGGGTCGAGTGCAGAAGCTGTTGCTTCGCTGGCTTCTTCCTCGGTGTCCGAGAAGTCGGTGTCCTCTACGTATGTGAATGGTGTAGGGTTCTTCACGTAGCGCTTGCCTGCGGCTGTCATCTTCAGCAGTCCGTAGCTTTCGATGTCCTTGTGTATGTAGCCTGCTATCATGCCTTGGCGTATCACGGGGTTCCATATCTTCACGGGCATATCCTCGCCAGCACCGAACTCTTCGAGTTGTTCGTGGTGGTGGCTCACGATGTCGTCTGTGGCGCGTCCTTTCACGAAGTCGACGATATAGTCTTGGCGGAAAGCTTCCTTCACGGCGATGATAGCTTTCAGAACGATGAGCAGAGCCTCCTGACCGTCGCGCTGCACCTTTGGGTGTAGACAGTTGTCGCAGTTGCCGCAGTTCTCCTTTGTGTATTCCTCGCCGAAGTAGTGTAGCAACACCTTGCGTCGGCACACCGATGTCTCGGCGTATGCGGCAGTCTCCTGCAGCAGTTGCTTGCCGATGTCCTGTTCTGCCACGGGCTTGCCCTCCATGAATTTCTCCAGTTTCTGCAGGTCTTTGTAGGCGTAGAAAGCGATGCAGATACCTTCGCCACCGTCGCGTCCTGCGCGCCCCGTCTCTTGGTAGTAGCCCTCAAGGCTCTTCGGTATGTCGTAGTGTATCACGAAGCGCACGTCGGGTTTGTCGATGCCCATGCCGAATGCTATGGTTGCCACGATTACGTCGATGCGCTCCATGAGGAAGTCGTCTTGCGTCTGCGAGCGTGTTGCCGAGTCGAGTCCGGCGTGGTAGGCAGCGGCTTTTATGTCGTTGGCTTTCAGCACGGCTGCTAATTCTTCTACCTTCTTGCGCGAGATGCAGTAGATGATACCGCTCTTGCCCGAGTGTTGTTTTA
Source organism: Prevotella sp. (assembly GCA_052272805.1). Taxonomy (GTDB): domain Bacteria; phylum Bacteroidota; class Bacteroidia; order Bacteroidales; family Bacteroidaceae; genus Prevotella. The sequence goes on from DAVZJL010000007.1 coordinate 22,759, forward strand.
TGAATTTTATTATCTGTTTGTCGATGTCGTTCGTCTTCTGGCGCACCTCGTAGTAGAGGTTGGCACGGTTGAACGAGCTCTTAAACTCCTTTGCGTCGGTGATGCCGAGACTTTTCTTTATGTCCATGCGCACCTTGTCGGTGGCAGTGGCTGTGAGTGCTATGACTGGTGCTGCGCCAATCTTGTTGATTGTAGGGCGTATGTTGCGATACTCGGGGCGGAAGTCGTGTCCCCACTCCGATATACAATGCGCCTCGTCGATGGCGTAGAACGAAATCTTAAACGAACGGAAGAACTCCAGGTTGTCCTCTTTGTTGAGCGACTCCGGTGCCACATAGAGCAGTTTAGTGCGTCCCTCGTGCACATCTTTGTACACTTGATTGATGGCAGCGCGGTTGAGTGACGAGTTCAGATAGTGAGCCACGCCACTTTCCTCGCTGAGTCCGTTCACTACATCCACTTGATTTTTCATCAGCGCAATGAGTGGCGACACCACGATTGCGGTGCCTTCCATGATTAGTGACGGCAGCTGATAGCACAAACTCTTGCCTCCGCCTGTAGGCATGAGCACGAATGTGTCATTGCCTTCAAGCAGATTGCGTATAATAGCTTCTTGATCGCCCTTGAACGAGTCGAACCCGAAGTGGTGTTTTAGCTGTTCGTTGAGGTTAATTGTAGCAGTCATAGTAATATAAAGTTCTTAATATCCTTTCGGATACTATTGTAGATTTGACTTCTCCAGTTGCGCCTTTGCGTACTCCAGCGTTATGGTGAAGTGGTCGATGTTCTTTGTTGGGGCCTCGAACATGGCATCCATCACGATTGACTCCACGATAGAGCGCAGTCCGCGTGCACCGAGTTTGTACTCAACGGCTTTGTCCACGATGAAGTCGAATGTGTCTGGTGCAAACTCCAGTTTGATGCCGTCCATCTCGAAGAGCTTTGTGTACTGCTTTATGATGGAGTTCTTCGGCTCTACGAGGATGCGTCGCAGTGCTTCGCGGTCGAGCGGATTGAGGTAGGTGAGCACCGGCAGGCGTCCGATAATCTCGGGTATCAAGCCGAACGACTTCAAGTCCTGCGGCAGGATATACTTCATGAGGTTGCCCTTGTCGATGCTGCGCACGTTCTGCACCGAGTTGAAACCCACCACGTGAGTGTTCAGACGCTGTGCTATCTTGCGCTCGATGCCGTCGAATGCACCACCGCATATGAACAGAATGTTGCGTGTGTCGACGTGTATATAGTCCTGGTCGGGGTGCTTGCGTCCACCCTTTGGCGGCACGTTCACCATTGTTCCCTCGAGCAGCTTGAGCAGTCCTTGCTGCACACCCTCACCGCTCACGTCGCGTGTGATGCTCGGGTTGTCTGCTTTGCGCGCTATCTTGTCTATCTCGTCGATGAAGACGATGCCTCGCTGCGCTGCCTCCACGTTGTAGTCAGCCACCTGCAGCAGGCGCGAGAGTATGCTCTCCACGTCCTCGCCCACGTATCCCGCCTCGGTGAACACCGTAGCGTCGACGATGGTGAACGGCACCTTCAGCAGCTTGGCGATGGTGCGTGCAAGGAGAGTCTTGCCCGTGCCGGTCGAACCGACCATGATGATGTTGCTCTTCTCTATCTCCACGCCGTCGTCCTCAGCGTCATTGGTGTGCTGCTGCAGACGTTTGTAGTGGTTGTAAACGGCTACGGATAGATACTTCTTTGCATCGTCCTGACCGATGATGTATTCGTCGAGATATTCTTTTATCTCTGTTGGCTTCGGCACGTCGTTGAGCGACACGTCGAACGCGCCCGAGTTCTTGCGTGTTCCCTCCGGTCCGAAGCCGGCTTCGAGCACTATCTGGTAGGCCTGCTGCGCACACGAGTCGCAGATGAAGCCGTTCATTCCGGTTATGAGGAAGTTTACGTCCTTCTCGCTTCTTCCGCAGAAGCTACATACTTTCTTTGGCATTTTCTTCTTTCTCTTCTCTTTTACTTCTTGCGTATCATTACCTGGTCAATCATTCCGTACTCCTTCGCCTCCTCGGCTGTCATCCAGTAGTTGCGGTCGGAGTCAGCCCACACCTTGTCGAATGGTGTGTGCGAGTGTTCGGAGATGATGGTGTAGAGTTCTTTCTTGAACTTCTGTATCTCGCGTGCTTCGATTTCGATGTCCGAAGCCTGACCCTGCACGCCGCCGAGCGGCTGGTGAATCATCACGCGGCTGTGCTTCAGTGCCGAGCGCTTGCCTTCTTGACCTGCCACGAGCAGCACTGCAGCCATCGAAGCTGCCATGCCTGTACACATCGTAGCCACATCGGAGGTGATGAACTGCATGGTGTCGTAGATGCCGAGGCCTGCTGTCACGCTACCGCCGGGCGAGTTGATGTATATAGAGATGTCCTTGCCCGGGTCTACTGAGTCGAGGTAGAGCAGCTGCGCCGAGAGTGTGTTAGCTGTATAGTCGTTGATTTCGGTGCCGAGGAAGATGATGCGGTCCATCATCAAGCGCGAGAACACGTCCATCTGTGTCACGTTCAGCTGGCGCTCCTCAAGGATATACGGGTTGAGGTACTGCGCCTGAGCCTTCATCACGTCGTCGAGCATCATGCCGTTAATGCCGAGTCTACTTGTTGCGAATTTTCTAAAATCGTTCATATCTGTAAGTTTCGTTTTTTTCTGAATAAATTTTTCTGTTCTGCTTCCTGTGTGTTTCCACCGACTTGTGCCAGTTGTATAGTATATATATAATAATGTGTGATTTTATATGTATGATATCGAAGCAGATACAAAGATACAAAAAATGTATCGAATAGGGCGAATATTCTGAAGAAATTTTACTTGGCTTTAATCGCATCGCCACTATAACGGGCGTATAGCGTACGAAATGTCATCGTGTAGCGTACGTAATCTGATCGTGTAGCGTACGTAATCTGATCGGGCGGCGTACGGAATCTGATTGGATGGCGAACGGAATCCGATCGGGTGGCGAACGGAATCCGATTGGGCGGCGAACGGAATCCGATGACTGAAGTGCAGAATTTAGTGGAGTCCTCCGCTACTATCATGCTGCGTATCGCGTAATTGCTTTAGAAGAGGAATGTGCTGAATTGCTTGGTATTCGCTTCCTTCTGCTTCATCTCCTCCTGCATCCGCTTCACCGCCATCTTGAAGAAGAAGCGTACGAGATGCTCGTCGGTGGCTTCGGTGCGAATCATGCGCAGGGCGGCGATGTACTCCTGTCGGGCTTCCGACGGGATGATGAGCAGCGGATGGCCCATGCGCAGCAGGATATAGTTGCTCACAAGACGACCCGTTCTGCCGTTTCCGTCGCGGAACGGGTGTAGATACTCGTAGAAGCCGTGGAAGCGGGCGGCAACCACCATCGGGTGTGTGGCAGCAGAAACAATGGTCTGCTCCGTCGACTCCAGTAGTCGCGGCACTCGGGCTATTAGTTCTTCGTGGTCGCCGAACACGGTGTCGCCGGCAGCCATGTCGGTTGTCGTGTATTCGCCTGGAGTGGCATCGGGCGCACGGTAGGCGAGCGTGTGACTTGTTACGCGGCGGTTAATCTCCTTCAGCAGCGTTTCGTCGAGCGGATGCTGAAGGTTCTGCACCATATACTCGAAAGCCTCGAAGTGGTCGAGCATCTCGAAAGCCTCGAACAGCGTTTTGCTGGCAAGAATCATCCCCAGCCCCTTCTCCTTCAGCTCGCGCGTGTCGTCAACAGAGAACGAGTTGCCCTCGATGGCGCACGAGTGGGTGGAGAAGAGCACCTCGTTATACGTGATGTATTCCTCTCTGTTCATTCTGTCGACGACAAGGGCTTGGTATCTGTCTCGCAAGTCGTCGTATTCCTTTATTTCTTTTTCGAATGCCATAGATCTTCTGTTTTCAGATTGCTAAGATACGATTTTTGTAGGAAAGCACCAAACACTTAAACAAAAAAAAGAGGATACAACCGAAGCTGTATCCTCTTTTTCGTGACTCGCATGGGGCTCGAACCCATGACCCCAACATTAAAAGTGTTGTGCTCTACCAACTGAGCTAGCGAGTCTCCGTATTTGCTTTGTATTTCAAAAGCGAGTGCAAAGGTAGTGGTTTTTTGTGATATACGCAAATATTTTGTTTGTTTTTTGCGTTTCCCGCTCCTTTTTCTTCTATTTCTGTTGACTTTCTACTGCTTTTTGCGCGTTGTTCTCGTCTTCGTTAAGGTGTTCCTTCGTCACGTAGCGTTGCCAGTAGGCAATAATCAGCGATGTGAGTGGCAGCGCGACAATCAGTCCGATGAAGCCGAGCAGTGTGCCCCACACCGAGAGCGAGAGCAGCAGTATGGCAGGGTTGAGTCCCATCGCTTTGCCCATGATTTTCGGTGTGACGTACATGTCGGTGATAATCTGCACTACGCAGAATAGTCCGAATGCTAATCCGAACACCATCCAGAAGTCCTGCCCTGTGTCGGCTGCTTTGAGCATGGCGAGGAAGGCGGTGGGTATGAGCGCGAAGGTGTGCAGATAGGGCACGAGGTCCATCACGCCGATGAGTATGCCCAAACCGATAGCCATGGGGAAGTCCATGAGGCTGAAGCCTATGCAGAACATGATGCCCATACACAGTGCCACGAGGCTTTGTCCGCGTATGTAGTTGTTCATTTCGCGCTCTACGTCCTGAGCCAGTTCTTGCCAGAACGGGCGGTTCTTCTTCGGGAATATCTTCACCCAGCTGGTGGTGAGGAACTCATAGTCGAGTAGTATGAAGAACGTGTAGAGCAGTGTGATACACGAGGCGATGATGGACATCACGATGTTGGCTGTCTGTCCTATCACAGAGAACACCTTCGGCATTGCCGTCTTCAGTGTGTCGCTGAAGTCCTTGCTCCTGAAGAATCGTTCTATCGCTTCCTGGTTTTGCACCGCCCAGTCTTTCACCATACGCGAGAAGTCGTTGGTGTGTGTGGTTTGATGTAGCCAGTGGAGTATGAACTCGTATAGCTTCTGAAACTGGCTCACCATCGGTGGTACGATGAAGTAGATGAGCAGTCCGATTACCGACATAATGGCGAGCATGGCGATGATAATCGCTATGGCACGTATCTTTATGTGCATACGATACTGTATGAACTTCACCATCGGGTAGAGCAGATATGCCAGCAACCATGCGATGAAGAAGGGTAGCAGCGCACTGCTCAGATAGTCGGTGATGGCAAAGACGGCAACACTGATGGCGGCTATTGTTGCCCAGCGTATCACTTTGTCGAATGTAATCTTTTCTTCGCTCATATAATTATTTGTTTGTTGCTTTCTTGTAGCACTCGCGGCAGAGCGGTTCGTATTCGGCTTGCTCGCCAATGAGCACCTGGTTCTGGTCGTGCACAAGGCGATGGCTTACGTAGGCGAGTGCTCCGCACTTCACGCAGATGGCGTGCACCTTTGTCACCTCGTCGGCTACGGCGCACAGAGCCGGTATCGGTCCGAAGGGCGTACACTGGAAATCCATGTCCAAGCCGGCGATAATCACGCGCACACCGTTGTTGGCGAGCTGGTTGCATACCTCTACGAGATCCATACCGAAGAACTGTGCCTCGTCGATGCCCACCACGTCGAAGTCGTAACCCTCGGTGCTGGTGGTGTGGCTCTGCACGTACTCCAGTATCTCCGTTGATGTGCTGAGTGGCACAGACATCACGGCGTTGCGGTCGTGGCTCACCACCTCCTCCTCAGAATAGCGTGTGTCTATCTGTGGCTTGAATATAACTACTCTTTGGCGGGCGAATGTCGCTCGCTTGATGCGGCGTATCAGTTCCTCGGTCTTGCCCGAGAACATCGAACCGCACACTACTTCAATTCTACCTTGGCGATACTTCTCGCCCTCTAAATTTGCGTTCATTGTGAGTACAAATTTACGAATACGTTTTAAAAATTGCAAAGAAACGACATGTTTTTTTGCCGTTCTTGATTAATATAGCTATATTTGCCCACAATATGGGTATATTATATATTGTGCCTACTCCGGTGGGCAATATGGAAGATATGACGATGCGTGCCATTCGCATATTGAAAGAAGCCGACTTGGTGCTCGCCGAGGATACTCGCACATCGGGCATTCTGCTTCAGCATTTCGATATAAAGAACCGGCTGATGTCGCATCATAAGTTCAACGAGCACGGCACTACGGCTTCAGTTGTCGACCGTCTGAAAGCTGGCGAAACGATAGCACTCATCAGCGATGCCGGTACGCCGGGCATCAGCGACCCTGGCTTCTTCCTCGCTCGCGAGGCTGCTAAGGCTGGCATCACGGTGCAGTGTCTGCCCGGTGCTACGGCGTTCGTTCCGGCAATCGTCAGTTCGGGTCTGCCCTGCGATCGCTTCTGCTTCGAGGGCTTCCTGCCGCAGAAGAAGGGTAGACAGACGCTTCTGCAGTCGCTGCAGACAGAGACACGCACGATGATATTCTACGAGTCGCCCTATCGCTTGGTGAAGACGCTTGAGCAGTTTGCTGAGTTCTTTGGCGACGATCGTCAGGCGAGTGTGTGTCGCGAGATATCAAAACTGCACGAGGAGAGTGTGCGCGGAACGCTCGCAGAGATAATCGCCCACTTCAAGCAGACCGAGCCACGTGGCGAGATTGTCGTTGTAGTGGCAGGCTGCGCTGGCGTAGACATATCGGCACGCAAGGCACTAAAAGAACAGGCTAAGGAGAAGAAGCCGAAGCTAAGCAACAAGGAACGCTACGCTATGCGCGAGGCTGCGCCCGAGGAGTTTAAAAAGAAGAAGTTTAGAGACGAAGAATAACGAAATAACGACAAAATAAGAAATATGAAAAAACTATCTTTTCTACTATTCTCAATGATGTTGCTTGCTGTGACATCATGCGATTTTACGAACAAATCGAAGGGTGAGACAATTCAGAGTGAAGAGCAAGTCGACTCGCTCCAGCGCATTATCTCGCAGAAGGATGGCGAAATCAACGACATGATGGAGACATTCAACCAAATTCAGACCGGCTTGCGCGAGATAAGTGAGGCGGAGAATCGTGTCGTAGTGGCTAAGTCGGGAGAGGGTGCCGATAGCCGTCAGCAGATGCTGGAGGACGTGCGCTTCATCTCTTCTACAATGCAGCAAAACCGTGCTCTGCTCGAGAAGTTGCGTCAGCAGCTCCGCGAATCGAGCATTAAGGGCGACGAACTGCGTCGCACTATCGAAGGACTCGTTGCTCAAATCAACGAGAAGGAGCAGCAGTTGCAGCAGTTGCGCGCCGAACTCGACGCTAAAAACATACACATCGCTGACCTCGACAAAACCATCACAGGGCTTAACGAGAATGTCTCGACGCTGCAAGAGGAGTCGTCTAAGAAGACGGAGACCATCAACGATCAGGATGCACAGCTCAACACCGCGTGGTTCGTATTCGGTACAAAGAAGGAACTGAAGGAACAACGCATCCTCGATGGCTCTAAGGTGCTGCAGGCGAACTTCAACAAGAGCTACTTCACAAAGATTGATATCCGCGTGCAGAAGGAGATAAAACTCTACTCTAAGTCGGCTAAGATTCTCACCATGCACCCGTCAAGCTCGTACACCTTGCAGCAGGATGCCAATAAGCAGTACGTTCTGCGCATCAGCAATCCGCAGCTCTTCTGGTCAACAAGTAAGTATCTCGTAATCCAGGTGAAGAAGTAATGCGCATAGGTGTTATCGTAGCGATGGACAAGGAGTTTGCACAGTTGCAAACGCTTGCGTCCGACAAGAAGGAACAGACCGTTGCCGGTCGCACATTCGTGGTGGGCGGCATCGGCGACAACGAGATAGTAATGCAGAAGTGTGGCATCGGCAAGGTGAACGCAGCGGTGGGAGCATCCGAACTGATAGCAGCCTTCCACCCCGACCTCGTCATCTCCACCGGCGTAGCTGGCGGTGCCGACACAAGTCTTGAGGTGTGTGAGGTGGTGGTGAGCACCGCTTGCTGCTACCACGATGTCTACTGTGGCGACGAGTGCGCCATGGGGCAGGTGCTCGGAATGCCTGAGCGTTTCGAGAGCGATGCACGCCTCGTAGCCACCGCCACATCGCTCAACTGCCACACGCGCGTTCACGCCGGACTTATCGTCACCGGCGACTGGTTTGTCAACTCGCGCGAGAAGATGCAGCAAATCCTCGACGACTTCCCCACGGCTATGGCTGTAGACATGGAGAGCTGCTCAATAGCGCAGACCTGCCACATCTACAACACGCCGTTCGTCAGCTTCCGCATCATCAGCGACATACCGCTCAAAGATCATAAAGCACAGATGTACTACGACTTCTGGGAGCGCATGGCTGAAGGATCGTTCGAGGTGACAAAGGCGTTCCTTGAAAAAGTAAAAAAGTAAAAAAAGCCCCTCCCAACCCTCCCCATCGGGGAGGGCTTAGGGTTGTTTAGAAAATAATACCCTCGGCTTAGAAAGGCCTAAGAAGGCTTAGAAAGGCTTAAACGCTGCCTTAAAAAGGCTTAGTTAGGCTTAGACGCAGCCTGAAACAATAATAAAACAATGGAAAAAATACCAAGCTTCACAATAAACCACAACACCCTCTTGCGCGGCATCTATGTATCGCGCAAAGACACAGTAGGTGACGACACCGTAACAACCTTCGACATCCGCATGAAGGAACCCAATCGCGAGCCGGCTCTGCACCCAGGCGCACTCCACACCATTGAGCATCTCGCTGCTACATACCTGCGCAATGATGCCGAGTGGAAGGACCGCATCGTCTATTGGGGACCGATGGGCTGCCTCACGGGCAACTATCTGCTTATGCGTGGCGACCTCCAGCCGAGTGACATCGTCGACCTCATGCGCCGCACGTTCCGCTTCGTGGCTGACTTTGAGGGCGAGATACCTGGCGCAGCACCGCAGGACTGCGGCAACTGGCTGCTCCACGACCTGCCAATGGCTCGCTGGGAGTCGCGCAAGTACTGCGAGGAGGTGCTCGATGTAATCACCGATGCCAATATGATTTATCCTCAGAAGGAGGATTAACCCAAAAGTACGGAAGTCGCACTGAAGGCAATACAGCATCAGTAGAATAACGATAAAACACTGTTTGACAAGAAAAAGTTGGCAAATAATTTTGTTAAACCATCGAAATTGCGTATCTTTGCACCGCTTTACAAAAGCACGGGATGTAGCGCAGTTGGTTAGCGCACGCGTCTGGGGGGCGTGAGGTCGCAAGTTCGAGTCTTGTCATCCCGACATAAAACGGGGTAGAATGTGAACATTCTACCCCGTTTTTGCATCTATAGGAGGGTATGGCATCCTGCAGGGGGTGCACTTGTCTCAAGTGCACCAACCAGGCAATCATGTTTTAGTTGGGCATTTGCATCTTGCCATACCCACGCTGCCCTCTGATTGAAATAATAGGAGTGGATGGCTAATCTCTAAATATGGTTGCGTGGGTATGGCAAGATGCCATACCCTCCTATGGTTGTATGCTCCTACGGCTTACCGCAGGCTGCTTGGGTTTATGTCAAACTCGTCCTTGAAGCACTTGTTGAAGTACGAGGGCGACGTGAAGCCCACCTCGTATGCTATCTCCGACACGCTTTTCTCAGTCTTTTCCAACAGCAGGCGAGCCTTCGTTAGTCGCGCCTTGCGTAGCAGCTCCACCGGTGTCTGGCCGGTCAGAGCCTTCACCTTTCTATATAGCTGCACGCGCGAAAGCCCTATTTCTTCGCCCAGTCGCTCCACTGAGAAGTCGCTGTCGCCGAGGTGCTCTTGTATCGCTGTACGTAGTCTGCCTACGAACGTCTTGTCTGCCTCATTCAGCTTCGCCTCTTCCTCCGTCTCCCGCTTGTCGCCAGCAAACACCGAGCGCAGCATTATGCGCGAACGCAGCAGGTTCTCGATGCGCGAGAGCAGCACCTGACCCGAGAACGGCTTCGTGATATACGAGTCGGCACCCGTGTCATAGCCCTCCTTGCGCTGTTCGGATAGCGAGCGTGCAGTGAGCAGCACCACCGGTATATGACTCGTTGCGGTGTCCTCCTTCAGTCGCTTTGTGAACTCCAGTCCGTCCATCACCGGCATCATCACGTCGCACACCACCAGCTTTGGCACCTCTCTACGTGCCTTCTCCAAACCTTGTTCACCGTTCGTAGCCTCCGACACGTTGTATTTGTCCTGCAGTATCGAGCGCAGATATGCACGCATACCGTTGTTGTCGTCGATGATGAGCACGAGCGGACGCTCCGCGTCGAAGTCCTCTGCGTTGGTTATACGCTCCGCCGCCTCTTGCGCAGTGGTGTCGGTGGCAATGTAGTTGTCGTCCACCAGTCCCTTCTCTGCCTGGGTAGCAGCCGGTGCATCCTTCGCAGGGTCGTAGCCGGGCTGCGAGTCGGGCAGTTCGATGACGAACGTAGTACCCTTACCCTCTGCGCTCTCGGCATGTACGCTGCCATGGTGCATGTCTATGTACGCCTTCACGAGCGACAGCCCGATGCCCGTACCGCCAATGGCACCCTTCGCTTGGTAGAAACGCTCGAAGAGATGCGGCAACTCTTCTGTCGGAATTCCCTTGCCCGTGTCCGCTATGCGCAGCGTGTAGCAGTGGTCGTGATTGAGTAGAGTAGTGGTGATGCAGCCTCCGTCGGGTGTGTACTTCAGAGCGTTCGACATTATATTAAAGTACATATGCTCCATCTTGTCGCGGTCGGCGATGAGCACCGCGTCGTCCTCCACGCCCGACACATCCACACGTATCGTGATGCCACGACGTGTCGCCACTGTGCGGAAGTCCTCCGTCCACGTTGTCAGCTCCTGCTGAAGGTAGAAACGGTTGAGATGCAGCTCAGCCTTGTTGTTCTGCACCTTGCGGAAGTCGAGTATCTCGCCAACCAATTGTATGAGTATGCGTGTGTTGCGCTGCACCATCTCCAGCATCGTGCGCTGCACGCCATGCACCGCTGGGTCTTCCAAAAGCTGCTCCGTAGGTCCGGCGATGAGCGTGAGCGGCGTGCGCAGCTCGTGACTCACGTTCGTGAAGAACTGCAGCTGCGTCTGCGTCATCTCCTCCATCTCTGTGGTCATTCGGCGCTGCTCGTCCATCGAGGCTTTCAGCTGTTGGTTGATGCGCGTTCGGGTGATGAAGGCGTAGATAGCCGCGGCGCACACGACGATGAGCAGCACCACGAACACCAGCAGCACCAGCAGATAGATGCGCTGCGTGTTGAAGTCACTGGCAGCCTTGTCCACACGCGAGCGCAGCGTGGAGAGATGAACCTGCTGGCGCATCGTCTCGTCGTTCTGCATGAGTAGCACTCGGGCGTTGTCGCGTGTCACGAGTGCCGACGACAGTTGCTTCTCGCGGTCGTATTTCTTTCCTTCGAGTATGTTCATAGCGAGCAGCATCACCTCGTCGCCGCGAGTGGGGTAAGTGTACGAGGCGAAGAGTGTACCTTCAGCCACGAGCTCCATGCCGCCGCCCTTTTGCGGCATGGCATCGATGCCGCAGAACTTGATGTGCTCGAGGTTGAGTCCGTGCTTCTCGGCGGCTCGTCGTGCGCCCATCGCCATGCGGTCGTTATGCGCGAAGACGCAGTCGAACTCGTTGTGTGGCTCAGATAGCAGCGAATCAACCGTGCGGAACGCGCCCTGCTCTGTCCAGTCGGCACTGAGATGCTCCACGATACTGATGCCCGGACGACACTGCACCACGCTGTCAAAGCCCTTGTTGCGCTCTATCGCCGGTGACGACGTAGAGAGTCCGCTTAGTTCCAGTATGCGTCCGCCGTTGGTGAGTACGCCTGCTAAATATTCGCCCATCGAGCTGCCAATCTCCTTGTTGTCAGCTCCGATATATGCTGTGTACTTGTCCGATCGTGTGCGGCGGTCGAAGATAATCACCGGTATGCCCTTTTCGTAAGCGCGGTCGATGGCAGGCGATATGCTCACCTGACCCGGCGCCACGATGAGCAGGTCTACGCCCTCGTCCACGAACTTGTTTATCTGTTCGGTCTGCAGCTGCACGTCGTCGTTAGCCGAACTGATGCGCAGGTCTACATCGTTGTAGTAGAGTGCGGCGATGCGCAGCTCCTCGTTCAGCTTCTCGCGCCACACGTCCTCCGAGCATTGCGACACACCTATGACATATCGCTTCTTCTCGGAGCCGCACGAGAGTAACAGAGGGAGCAGAAAGAGTAGTAGACACTGGCAGAGTCTGCGTACTGAGTGTTTCATTCGTATCTGTTTTTAAGTTGTTTGTTATTATTAGAAGTAGAATATACTTAAATTCACTGCAAATATAGTAAAAATAATACATTCGTAGAAGTTTATCATACATTTTTGTTTCATGTAACAAATGTGCTATTCGTTGAACGATTTGCTAAACACCACCCGTTCTTGTCTTTATATCTTTGCAATGTCAAAAGGAAAAAACATTAACAGGCCATAAAGAGCTTCAAGTCTTTAATGAATGACACATCAATCGGATAACAGAAACATGGGTAATAGATTTAGATTAAATATTTGTTTTTTGGTATAGTTGATTAGGTTAGTAAGTTGTTATTTAGTAAATTGAAAATCGGAAAAGTACAATACTTTAGAAAAGCACATAGGGCTGCATCAATGCTCCGTTTCGAGAGTCTTGATGCAGCCCTTTTCGTAATCTCTTTGTATTAAGCAGCTGCTTTTTAAGTAGATGCTTTCTCTTTACATTAATAAGATAGGTCGATAGCAACCGGATACACACGGTACGGATCGAAGTATTCTATGCAGCTGTTCACCATTGCCTGCAAATCGGCTTTGGCAACACCATGGAAGACCTGCTTGCCGTTTATCTTGACAGTTACCGGCTTCTTGAGATTTACCAGTTGTTCGTTGAGATACACTCTCAGTCTGCCACCTGTAGCTATGGTGTAGTTGCGATTGAACTTCAGGTCGATGCCCCACTGCTTGTCCTTCATCGTTGTAGTGTATTCTACATCACTTACCTTGATAGAAACCACGTTCTTGTCGATATCCATCTCGTAATACGTTCTTGCCTCTGACGGTCGTGTCAGCACCTGCAGGTTATAGAATCCAGAACGATGTCTGCCGTCCATTTCGAAGTCCTCCCAAAGCACCGTCTTCGGATACGGATTGCGCACAAACTGCTTGAGCCAAGGTGTGGTCAGTGCGTAAGTGATGTGGTGCTGCATACCAGGCAAGAGATTGATGCGATGGCGGAAGATGGGCGTGTTGTCCACAGCCAGCGGACGAGCCAGCTGCACAGAGTCGAAAGCCACCTGAGTGAACCATGTGAGGTCGTTGCGATAAAATCCCGTGTCGTCAGCACCCGTAAGCAGCGAGAAACCGATATTAGCACAGTTCTCTACCGGCGCATTCTTCAGAGGTTCGCCACCTGCCATCGGACCCGCTGCCGCCCAATAGTCGGCGTAGAAAGAGGCGAGACGCTGACTGCCGTAACCGCCCTCACTGATGCCGAACACGTAGAGTCGGTTGGCATCCACCTCGCCGCTCGTCAGACTCAAACGGATAAGCTTTTCGAAGGCATACTGCTTCGACAGATGCCACCAACGGTAGTATTCGCCCTCGTTCGGAATCTGCGGAATGAAATAGATAGACGGTGCATCCTTGAAGCCAAGTCCCAGTTCGATACCATTCGCCCATTCTCTGTCCCTTGAACCCGAACCGTGCGTGTAGAGGAAGAGCGGATATTGACCGTTGGCAGCCACACCCTTCTTGCCGTAATAATAAGGCATAACCGCATTAGGCTCCAGGCACTGTGGCAAGTGCCATGCGCTGTTCTTAGCCAGCTTCAGGTCGGCAGGCTCTATGAGCTTCTCCTCTTGCAACGCATTGTTCGCCTCGCACCATGCAGTCCAAACCATTTTCTGATAGTTGGCTATGTCTTTGTTCTTTATTGCTGTTTGAAGCTTAGTGTCGAGAGAAGCGTTCTGAGCGTAGTCGGCCTTGCCGTTCTGCTCCAAAGCTTTCTGCTGCGTTTGTAGCGACTGCTCGAAATAGGCACTCACCGTTTTTTGCAAGTCCTGCGATTGCGCCGTTGTGTGAGTAGAATAGGTTAGTGAGGCAATAGCCATCACCGCATAAATCGTTTTTCTCATTTGTATAAAATGCTATTTGATGTTGATGGACAATGTCTCCTTTGGCAGACCATCAGCCGACACGCTCAGCGTAGCCTTGCCCTGCTTTGTGCCTTCCACCACGACAACCAGCTCGCCACTGAAGAGCGGCATCTCCGTCGAGTTGAACGCCACGAGCGATGTTGCGTCGCCGTTGCAAGCCGCACGATACTTCGCTGCGCCCTTCACCTCGAACTTCATCTTGTTCGTAGCCGTCGGGCAGGGTGTTCCGTCCTTGTCCACCACCGACACCTTCACGAACGCCAAGTCCTCGCCCTTGGCAGAGATGCAGCTGCGGTCGGCTTCGAGCACGATGCGTGCCGGCTTGCCCGCCGTGCGCACGCTCTTCTCGCCCATCACCGAGCCGTCGTAGTTATAAGCCACCACCTTCAACTCGCCTGGTTCATAGCGTACGTCGTTCCAGCGCAGGCGGTAGCGGTCGAGGCGTGTGTCGGGGTTCTTCACTATTCTGCCCTGACTCTTGCCGTTGACGAACAGCTCAGCCGACGGTGCATTGGTGTAGCAGTACACCGGCGTCACCTCGCCCTCGCGTCCCGGGAAAGTCCAGTGGGGCAGCACGTGCAGCGTGTTCACGTCCTTGCGCCAGTGGGAGCGATATAGCCAGAAGCGGTCTTTCGGCAGTCCGGCGAGGTCGCATATGCCGAAGTAGCTTGAGCGCGATGGCCAGTACTCGTCGTATGGCGACGGCTCGCCCAAGTAGTCGTAGCCCGTCCACACGAACTCGCCGATGGTATAGTCGCGGTCGTCCTGCATACGCCAGTCGTCGTCCGGCAGATTGCTCCACGGACAATACTCCACATCGTACGATGAGCATTGTCCGTCGGCGTAAGTCTTCGAGTCGGACGGCTCCACGGGGAACTTATACACGCCGCGCGAGCTTACCGTCGACGCCGTCTCCGAACCAAGCAGGAAGCCCTTCGGCAGCTGCTTTATGTTTTTGTCGTACTTATACACGCGATAGTTGAAGCCCGGCACATCCATCACCTGCGCAAAGCCCGATGCGAGCGCCGCTTCAGCCTGGTCCATGCCCTGCGTAACGGGGCGTGTAGGGTCGTACTTGTGGCAGAGAGCCTGTAGATGTTCGCTTATTTGGCGACCTTCTTCGCTCCATTGCTCAGGTATCTCGTTGCCGATGCTCCACATCACGATAGAGGGATGGTTGCGGTGGTTGCGTACGAGGTTCTCTATGTCGCGGTCAGCCCACTCCTTGAAGTTCAGCGCGTAGCCGTTCTTGCATTTAGGGTATATCCACATGTCGAAACTCTCCGCCATCACCATCATACCCATCGAGTCGCACACCTCCATCTGCCACGTCGACGGCATATTGTGCGCCGTGCGTATGGCGTCGCATCCCATGTCCTTCATCGTGCGAATCTGGCGGATGAGTGCCGCTTTGTTTACGGCTGCTCCCAACGGACCCAAGTCGTGGTGCAGGCATACGCCCTTTATCTTTCGCGATTTGCCGTTCAGCTGGAAGCCGTCGTACTGTGCCACACGCACCGTGCGTATGCCCACTTTCTGCTGTGTCTGGTCTATAAGTTTGTTGTTGCGGTAGAGACGTGTGACGAGCTTATATAAATAAGGTGTCTCCGGCGACCATAGCTGCGCGTTCTCAACCGTAAGTCGCTGCTCTACGTCGCTCGCCGTCTTTGTCTGCGCTACCGTCTTGCCTTCGTTGTCGATGAGCATGTTCTCCACTACGAGCCCTTTCTCCGCATTGTTGATGTTCGTGCAGACACTCACCTCCGCCTTGCCGTCCGCAATCTGTTCCGTGCGGAAGTAGCTTCCCCACGGGTTGATGCTTGCGCGGTCGGTGGTCGTTACGAGCTGTACGGGGCGGTAGAGTCCGCCGCCGGGGTACCAGCGCGAACTTTCCTCGCGGTTGTTGAGGCTCACGCTTATCTCGTTCTTGCCTTTCTTCAAGAACGGCGCTGCATCCACACGAAAGGCGTTGTAGCCGTACGCCCAGTGACCAGCCAACTTGCCGTTTATATACACGTGCGGGTCAGCCATCGCGCCGTCAAACTCCAGTACGGCGGTCTTTGGCAGACGCTTTATGTCGATGGTTGTCTTATAGTAGCCGCGACCGATCCAGGGCAGCGCCCCCGAGCGTCCCGACTTCTCCGTCTTCTCCGTCTCGCCGTTCTGCACGATAGCCACATTTTGCATGTCCCATTTCTTATCAAAGGGTCCGTTTATAGCCCAGTCGTGCGGTATCGTTACCGCCTTGTAGTTGATGCTGTCGCGCGAGAACTGCCATTGACGCAGATTCTGCGTCGTGCGCTGCGCCGAAGCAGAGAGGGCTGACAGAAGAACGAGTGAAATTAATGTTGATTTGTTCATGTTTTTAAAGATGTTGAGATGGTGAGGTGTTGAGATGGTGAGGTGTTGAGGGAGGCGTTTAAGCCGAACTAAGCCTTCCTAAGCCTTTCTAAGCCATTGCAGACTAAGCCTTCTTAAGGCAGCGTTTAAGCCTTTCTAAGCCTTCTTAAGCCTTTCTAAGCCATTGCAAACTAAGTCTGTTTAAGGCAGCGTTTAAGCCTTCTTAAGCCTTCCTAAGCCCTCCCCGATGGGGAGGGTTGGGAGGGGCTTTTTACTTTTTTACTTTTAAAAGCATCCAGTGTCGCCGTCGGCTTGCCGTTTGCGTCGAACGCTCCCTTGTTATATTCTTTCCAGCCGCCGTAGCATTCCGGCTCCCAGTAGAAGATGCCGAGACACGAAGCGTTCGCCTTGCATCCCTCCACCATCTTCTGCATCATTGCGGCAGCGTTCTCCGAGTCGTACGCCATACCAATCTCGCACACCATCACCTTCGTGTTGTAGCGAGCGGCGAGCGTAGAGATGTTCGCGAGGCAGTCGTCCGTCACCGTCTGCCAGTTGTCGTCCTCCGGATATAGCGACATGCCTATGACGTCCCACTTTGCGCCTGCCGCCTTCAAGCCGTCGAACATCCACGTAAAGCGACCCAGCACATTGCCCTGGTCGATATGCACGATGCACTGAGCCTCCGGATACACAGCCTTGGCAGCGTCGTAGCCGGCGTTGTTAAGTGCGGCATAGTTCGAGAAGTTATTGTCGGAAGCCAAGCCCAAGGGCCACAGCATACCCGTCGTCGTCTCGTTGCCAATCTGTATCCATTCGACATCGATGCCGTTCTCCTTCAGGAAGCTAAGCACGTCAGTTGTGTGTTCAGCCACGGCAGCCTTCATCTTCTGGAGGTTGTCCTTGAAGCCAGTCCATGCCGCAGGAATGTTCTGCTTGCCAGGGTCAGCCCATGAGTCAGAGTAGTGGAAGTCTATCATGATGCGCTGTCCGAGATTCTTCGCGCGCCACGCCTTTGCGAGCACGTCCTGCTTTCCCGACCAGCCGTCCTGCGGATCCACCCACACGCGGAGTCGGATGGAGTTCACGCCGAGGTCGCGCAGCAGCGTCATGCAGTCCTGCTCGGCACCGCTTGCGTTGTAGAACTTGCTGCCAGCCTTCTCCATTTCTGAGAGCCAGCTTACGTCCGCGCCCTTCGCAAAGCCCGTCATATCATACGTTGGCTTTGACTGCGGAGTTGTATTGTTTTCGTCGTCGCTGCAAGCAGAGAGCGAGAATATCGCGAAAGCGGCGAGGAGTATGGGTTTTAAGAATGAAATCTTCATAGATGTTTTTGTTTTTAGTTGTTTTTTAAGCCTTTCTAAGCCTTCTTAAGCCTTCCTAAGCCCTCCCCGATGGGGAGGGTTGGGAGGGGCTTTTTACTTTTTATCGTAGCTCCACTTCATTGTCTTGAGGTCTACCGACACGGTGACGGTTTCGCCAGCCTTTGCGCCCTCGTCGAACCAGATGCTCCAAGCTCCGCCGTCAGACGAGAGCGTGAAGAGGTCGCTTGGGTCAGAGCCGTATACCACCGAGTTCTCGCGGTCTACAATCTTGAAGTTCTCCCAGTCGGCAGTGAGAGTGTACGTTCCGCTGTATGTAGAGTCGCCGGTCTTGGCGAGCCGAGCCAGTTCTACCGTGATATCATCCTTGTTCACCATGTAGAGTTCCGAAGGATACTGCGCCTCAGGCTCATCAGTAGCGCTGAAGTCGACCTTTCCCTCCACAACCGAGTAGCGCAGGTAGCCGCTTCCGTCAGCCTCTACTATTATAGTATATGTGCCAGCCTTAGCGATGTTGATGCCCGTTGCGGCGTCAGCCGTCACGAGTTTGCCGTCCTGGGCAGCGAAGTGCAGCGTCTTGTCGATGCTTGCGTCTGTACGTGTAGACTTGTCGTATAGCTTGCCGTCAGCCTCGATAGTCACGGCCTGGTTGTCAGCGGTAGTAGTGATGTAGTAGCCCCACTGCTGTCGCTTGCTGTAGTAGGTCATGTCGTTGCCACCAGCGCGGAGCTGTGCGAGCAGCGTAGCGCTCCATTCCATCTCCTTCGTGTCTACCTTCACCAGCCAAGCTCCCGAACCGTCGGCAAACCAGCAGTTCCATGCGTCGCTTGTGTTGCTTATCTCGAAGGCGTG
This sequence comes from Prevotella sp., assembly GCA_052272805.1. Taxonomy (GTDB): domain Bacteria; phylum Bacteroidota; class Bacteroidia; order Bacteroidales; family Bacteroidaceae; genus Prevotella. The sequence goes on from DAVZJL010000007.1 coordinate 41,373, forward strand.
GCCGTCAACGGCGTAGTTGCCCCATGTGTCGCCCGAGTATTCGTAGAACCAGCAGTTGAGCCACGGCGTAGCGTTCATGTAGCCCGTGTACACGCCGTCAGCCTCAGGCGAGTGGAGATAGGCGATGGTGTCGGTCTTGTTCGATGCGAGCACCGCCAGTCGGGTCATATCCACGTAGTAAGGCGTGACGCTCACCTTGCAGACGTTGCTGTATTGCGCAGCCATGTTGTCGCCCTGCACCGACTTGATGCGGAAGTAGAGCGGAGCCGCTGTGTTCACGCTGATGCCGAGCGCTTTTGCGAGCGTGTTAAGCTCTGTGCCGGTGTAGGCTTTCGTGAGCGAAGTGACGGCTGTCGAGGCTGCGTTCTGGAAGTCCTGCGACGCCGACGCCTCCACGTAAGTCTTCAGCAGATTGTCGGTCACGGGGTTGTTGGCATCGCTCGAAAGCAGCGTGGGGTTCTTCCACGCCAGTTGCAGCACAACCTTCGCGCGCTGACTCACGTCGAGCTTCACGTCAGACGCCGTGGCGATAAGTTCCGACGGCACCATGCCGTCCACGTATATCATGTCGCCGTCGTTGTCGCAGCTTGCGCAGAACATGGCGATGCAAAGATACAGAAATATCTGGTTTATTAGCTTTTTCATATTTACTTTTTTACTTTTATCAATATTCTTCGTTCTTCAGATTCGGGTTTGCCGTGAGGTCGGTTGACGGGATGGGGTAGTAGTTGTACTTGTTGTCGACAGCCATGCCGTCCTTCGTGCCGCCCTTCCATTCCCAAACATACTTCGAGGTGGTGAACTCGCCGAAGCGTATAAGGTCGGTGCGTCGGTAGCCCTCCATGTATAGCTCGCGGGCGCGCTCGTCGATGATAAACTCCTTGTTGAGCTGGTTCTCCTTGATATTGCCGCTCTCGTCGCCGTATGCACGCTTGCGCAGAGCGTTGATGTAGCCGAGTGCCGTCTCGCGCGAGCCGCCGTTGCCGCCGCGTACCACAGCCTCCGCATACATCAGATAGACATCAGCCAGGCGGAAGAGCGGGAAGTCGGTAGCAGCACCGTACGAAGCCGTGTTCGAAGCCGTCTCGCCGTTGTCGTTGAGGTTGGTCCACTTTGTGAAGAGGTAGCCGTCCTGCTGATTGGTGAAGTCGGAGATGTACTGCTGCTGTCCTTCGGTGAAGAACATGTAGCGCGCGTCCTTCTTGCCGTCAGCGAACTTAGCCGTCAGATTGCCACGCGAGCGGAAGTTGCCCCAAGGCGAAGCCACGCCCAAGTCGCCGGCGTTCTGTGCTGTCGACGTGCTCGACGTCGCGCCGCAGATGAGGTATGTGGTAGAGCCGAATGTCAGCAGATGGTCGGGGTCTTGCGGCAGCGCGAAGATAATCTCGTTGGTGCGCTTGTCGTTGTCGGCGTTGAAGAGCTGTGCGTAGCTGGCGTTGAGCGAGTAGCCCTCGGCGAGCACCTTGTTGCAGGCGCTGATGCACTCGGTATATTTAGCTGTGCCGGTGTACACCTCAGCGTTCAGATAGAGCTTTGCGAGCAGCGTGTAAGCCGCACCCTTCGATGCCTCACCGTACGGACAGTCGGCCTTTGAAGCCATGTCGTCAACACATTCGTTCAGTTCTTTTTCGACGTACTCGAAGGTCTGCTGCGGTGTGTAGCGCGGTGGGACGTACGAACCGATAGGGTCTGCCTCGGTGACGAACGGTATGTTGCGGAAGAGATCCAAGGCGTGCGTGTAGAACAGAGCGCGCATGAAGCGAGCCTCCGCCTTGTAGCGGCGTAGCTTCTGCTGGTCGGCAGAGCTGAACGAGGAGAGCTTCGAGTCGGAGCAGTTGCGCAGAAACTCGTTGCAAAGCGTAATGTTATAGTAGATGCGATAGTACATATCCGAGACCCACGTGTCGTTGGCGTCCCACTTCATGTAGGAGATGTTGGTCATGTCGTCGCCCGTGAGCCATGTGTACGCCATCTCGTCGGTCGGAGCCTCCTGCAGATTGATAAACATACGCATGTAGTTCTCGCCGTGGTTAGAGGCGTAGTCTACGCCCGAGCTTTCCTGACCCGTTGCTGTGAGCGAGGCGTAGATTTTGCCGAGCACAGCCTCGTAGTTCTGCACGTTGGTGTACACCTGCTCCGAGGTGGTCTCGTTGTGCGGATATTGGTTGAGGTCGTCGGTGCAGGCGGTGTTCAGAGAGAGAGCTGCTGCAGCGATGCAACCCATTATATATTTGTTCATAAAAAGATTCTTTTTTTGTTAGTTATTAGTTGCTTTCTTTTTGTGGAAGAGGGCAGGCAGAGGAGTGTGGAGTGTATGGAACAGTCGCCGTTTTGCGTTCGGTGTCCGATCAGATTGCGTTCGCCGCCCGATTGGATTGCGTTCGGTGTCCGATTGGATTGCGTTCGCCGCCTGATCGGATTGCGTTCGGTGTCCGATTGGATTGCGTTCGATGTCCGATGACTTAAGTCCTACGTTTAAGCGACTTTCCTTAACACTTTCCACTGCCCGATGCCTGCTTCCTGCTTATTTAAACCTACTATTAATTTTATAGAGTTAGAACTTCAGACCCAGGCTGAGCGTGTATGTACGCGGCCGCGGATAGAAGCTGCTGTCTACGCCGTTTGGCACTTCGGGGTCGGCGCCCGAGTAGTTGGTTATGCAGAACACGTTCTGCACCATAGCCGAGAGCGAGAGCGAACACCACTTGGTGATTTTGCCGAAGTCGTAGCTCAGGTTGATGTTGTCGAGCTTCAGGAACGAGGCGTTCTCGACGTAGTAGTCGGAGAGATACTGGCGTGTCTGGAAGCCCGTCTTCATATAGCTGCGGTTGAGGTTGTTGAGCTGCAGTCCGTCAGCCCATGTCTCCAGTTCCCAAGCTCCCGTGTTCATCGCCGTAGCGTTGTAGACGTAGTTGCCGATGTTGGCGCGGAAACTCATGCCCAGCGTGAGCTGGCGGTAGCGCACCGATGTCGAGAGACCCATGATATAGTCGGGCGCAGGCGAGTGGTAGCGGTAGCGGTCGGCATCGTTGATGGTTCCGTCCTTGTTGGTGTCGGCATAAGCGCCCTCGATAGGCTTGCCGCTGCGGTCGTAGAGTTGGTGGTAGACGTAGAACATGTTGGGCGCGTAGCCCTCGGTGAGCACCTGAATCATGTTGTTGTCCTTCACCGTCGGACCCACCATCATGTTCGTCTTTTGGTCGGTCTGCACCAGCGAGAGGTTCTTCACCTTCATCTTCTGCCAAGTGAAGTTGTATGATAGGTTCCACTCCCAGTCCTTAGTCTGAATCGGGGTAGCGTTCAGCGTCACCTCTATGCCGTGGCTGTCCACGTTGCCCACGTTGGTTGTAACGGTCTTGCCGAACTGTGTGCCAGCCGCAGCCGGCACGGTAGCTATGAGGTCCTTTGTCTTGCGCGTGTAGAAGTCGAACGAGCCCGAGATGCGGTTCTTGAGAAATCCGAAGTCGAAGCCCAAGTTCCACGAGTCGGTAGTCTCCCACTTGAGGTTCGAGACGTAAGCCTCCGGTCGGTAGGTCTTAATCCACGTTCCGTTGACGTAGGCTTCTGCCCCCGTGGCGCTGTACGTGTAGACGGGCAGGTAGTTGTAGTTGCCGCCCACCTCCTGCTGGCCCGTAACGCCGTACGAAGCACGCAGCTTGAGGTTGCTCAGCACCTTGTTCTCCTTTAGGAACTTCTCGTTGCTCAGGGTCCATCCCAGACCGACCGACGGGAAGGTGCCCCAACGGTAGTCGCTTCCGAAGCGCGAGCTGCCGTCGCGTCGCATCGTAGCCGTCAGCAGATAGCGTCCGTCGAACGAGTAGTTCACACGTCCGTAGTAGGAGAGCAGCGTGTGGCGGTAGTCTTCAGCCTTATGCGTCTTCAGCTGGTCGCCCGCGATGTTGTATTCGGTAGTCGCGGGCGCAGTCGACTTCCAGTACTGGTAGTCGTAGCCGATGGTAGCGTCGACGTTGCTCTTCGCCGCCTCGAAGTAGTGGCTGTAGTTGGCATACACGGTGAGCAGGTTGTTCTGCTTCTTCTGCGGGCCGTAGTTGTAGCTGTATCCGCCGTCGAAGTAGTTGGACGCAGCATAGTCGGGAATCACGGTGTGTCCCTTGCCCTCAGCCATGTCAGTAGCCGCCGTGGCGTGTAGCTTCACGTCGGGGAAGAAGTGCAACTTGTAGTCGACGTCGAAGTTTCCGATGAATCGTCTCACGGTGCTGCCAGCGTCGTACATGTCGACAAGTCCGCGCGGGTTGCGCTGTCCTGCCGCCGTGTTTATAGGATTGCCGCTTGCGTCGAGCGATTCGGTGTATCCGCCCAGCTTGTCAGAACCCGAGCGCACGGGCAGGGTGGGGTTGAACGTAGCCGCTGCCCAGATGGCGTTGCTGTTGTAGAACGAGTTCTTGGCGATAGAGCCCTTCGCGTTGAGCGTCAGCTTCAGATGGTCGTCGAAGAAGCTCGGGTTGAGCACCAGACTGCCCGTGAATCGCTCCGACTTGTCGCCGCGTATGATGCCGTTCTGGTTGGCGTAGCCCAGCGAAGCGCGGAAAGGCAGACCCTTCACGATGTTGCCCGCGAGCGAGAGGTTGTTGTCGGTAGAGAGCGACGTGCGGTAAACCTGGTCGAGCCAGTCGGTGTTCGCCGTGCCGAGTAGTGCCTTCTGCGTGTCGGTGCCTTGCGCGTTAATGACAGAGCGGAACTCGTCGGCGCTCAATATGTCCACCATCTGTGCACGAGTCTGCACGGTGTTGGTTGAGGTGAACTGCACGTTCAGTTTCGAGTCGGCTCCCTTCTTTGTAGTGATGAGGATAACGCCGTTCGACGCACGCGAACCATATATGGCAGTTGAGGCAGCGTCCTTCAGCACCGTCATCGACTCGATGTCCTGCGGGTTGATCATGCTCAGGAAGTTGTCGGCACCCGAGATGCCGCCAAGCTCAAGAGGCACACCGTCGACAACAATCAGTGGGTCGTTGCTCGCGTTGAGCGAAGCGCCGCCACGCACGCGGATGGTGCTGCCCGATGTGGCAGAACCCGAGTTGGACATTATCTGCACACCCGACACCTTACCGTTGATGAGCTGCTCGGGTGACGAGATAGAACCCTTGTTGAAGTCCTTCGCCTTCACTGTAGCCACCGAACCCGTGAGGTCGCTCTTGCGCGTCGTGCCGTAACCAACGACCACAACCTCGCCAATCTGGCGGTCGTTCGTGTTGAGTTGTATGGTCATAACGCCGCTTTTCAGCTGCACGGTCTTGGCTACATATCCAATATATGAAACAGAGATTTGCTTTGTTCCTTCAGGAACAGAGATAGAGAAGTTGCCGTCGATGTCGGTCACGGCGCCCGTCTTGCCACCGTCGAGCATGATAGTGGCACCCATAAGCGGTTCCTGGTTGTTAGCGTCTACTACGCTGCCCTTCACAATGCGGTTCTGTGCGAACGCCGATATGCCCGATGTGGCAAGCAGAGCGGCAAGCAGCAGCGAGAAACGTCCAGCGCTTTTCTTTCCTTTAGCTTGGTTCATGTTAAAACGTTTAGGTAATATTATTTGTGGTTTTTAATTCTTTCAGTTCGTTGTCTTCCCCCCGATTGAGGACGTTGTCTTTTCCGATGAAGATTTGAAACGGATTAGGCTTGTTTTTACGGCTGCAAAATTACGTTTCTTGCAAAAAAACGGACGGCACAAATTGGACAAATGGCGAAACAAAACGGACAAAACCCTGCGGAAACCCTCGTAAAATAGACATTTGTCGGATATGTAAAGAGCAGAAGGGAAGATTTGTTTTATTATCTCGGCTCAACGTTTCGCTATGTGGCAGATTTTTTGTAATTTAACGCCGTGAAAGAAAAATGAATAGGAAATAATGAAAAACCTAAATACGATACTTCTTATTGCGATGCTCGCCCTCGTCTCTTCTTGGGCTGAAGCACAGAACTTCGACAACGTGAACATTGCCGAAGCGTCGTCGGTGTGCTCTGTGGCGCAGGACGAACGCGGCGTGCTGTGGTTCGGCACCGACAACGGACTGTTCGCTTATGACGGCTACCGCACCATCTCACCATCGCACCATCTCACCACCTCAACCCCTCACCATCTCAATACTCGCATCCACTCGATGCTCATGCTGCACGATGTGCTATACATGGCAACCGAGCGCGGACTAATGGTTTACGACATACGGCGTGGACGATTCGAGGCACTCAGCGGCTCTACGCACGGAGAGATGCGTGCCGTGACGATGTACGGCGGACGTGTGTGGTTCGGCGGAGCGCAGGGGCTGTTCAGTATCGACACGAAGAGCGGCGCGGTGCGCACCGAAAGCGCACGCCTGCGCAATGTCTACTCGCTGCTCGCTACGAAGCACGGACTTCTCGTGGGTACAATATCGGGCCTGTCGCTGCTGCGCGGTGCAAAGACTCAGCCCATACCTATCGGCGAAGGGCATCAGCCGCTCGTCAACGCACTCCTGAGCGACGGCAGTGCGGTGTGGATAGGCACGGAGGGCGCACTCTACAGATACGACGGCAGGCAGATGCAGACTGTCAGCGCGCTGGACGGCAATTCGGTAAAGGCGCTCGCCGCTCATGCCGACATGATATACGCCGGCACCGACAACGGACTGTACATATATAATAAGGTGACGCGCAACGTGACGCACGCTCTGCACGACGCGCGCTCGCCTCACTCCATTGCCAACAACATTGTGTGGACAGTGTTCAGCGACCGATGGGGAAACCTCTGGGCTGGAACCGATTTGGGCGTGTCGTGCCTCAGACAGAGCAAGTTCTTCAAATATACACTGCTTAGCGATATCACCAATACCGGCGAGGGCAACTGCCTGCATCAGATACATCGCGGCACAGACGGCACGCTGTGGCTCGGAGGAACCAACGGACTCATCTCCTATGGTGCCACGCGCAGCTTCATGCCCGTGGGCGCAGCCGACATAGTATGGTTCCGCCAAAGCTCGCCAACCCACTATATGTCGCACAACCGCGTGCGACGTGTCTATACAGACCTCGACGGAAGGGTACTCGTCTGCACCGACCACGGACTGAACATCTACAACCCACAGACCCGACAACTGCGCAACGTGGTTGTTGTCGACTCTTCGCGCCGCTACTCTACGGCGTGGGCTTACGACATCATCGACGACGGACGCGGACGCTACTGGATATGCTCGTACATGGGCGGCGTGTTCGTCATCGCCAAACAGCGACTGCTCGCTGCCACTACGCCCGTCGTGGTGGCAGACCGCCATATCGCGAAGCAGCTGCAGGGCATACACGTGTGGCAGCTCGCCAAAGACAGCAAGGGGCGCATCTATGCACGTATGTACGACCGCGGACTCGACCGCATCGACACCGCTACGCTGCGCGTGGAGCACGTAGTGGGCAAGAACCGCATCGTGAACGCGCTCATCTCCGACCGCCGGGGAAACGTATGGGCAGCAATGGACGGCGAGATACGCTGTTTCGGTGCCGACAAGCGCTCAGACCGCTCGTTCCGCATCGCTGGCTACGACCGCCGTCCTGCCGATATGCTCTGCGAGGTGGAGGACGACATTTGGGCTGTCATGGGCTCCGACTGTTGCATAATAGGCAGCAACGGCAAGTCGACGCGTTTCGCCGTGCCGGGTTTCCGCCCGCTTGCCGTATGCTACGACCCCGTGTCGCGCTGCGTCCTGCTCGGTGGTAACGACGCTGTGGTGAGCATACCCACAGCTAATGTCACCGCCTCACCATCTCACCATTCACCACTCTTCCTTACGGGGCTCAACGTCGACGGCAGCCAGTTGGCTACGGACGAGGGCAGCCCGGCGTATTGCTCCGAGGTTACGCTCACGTCGAAGCAGAATAACCTGACGTTCCAGCTCACCGACCTGCCGCTGTCCGGTCAGCAGCCGTGCGTATATGCCTATCGCCTAAAGGGAGTAGACCGCACGTGGCAGTACATGCATGGCGAGCGACTCGACATAAGCTACAACGCCCTGCCTCCGGGCTGCTACACGCTCGAGGTGAGGCAGGTAGACGGACTGGGCGAGGCTTGCCATGAGGTGCTCTCCTACGGCGTTACGATTCTGCCACCCTGGTATCTGTCGGTATGGGCAAAGGCTCTGTATCTTGCGCTCATGCTGTGCATGGCGGTGTGGGCGACGAAGTTCTGCCTGATGCGTCGCCGTCTGCGCGAGGAGCGCGAGGCGAAGGAGCGCATCATGCAGGAGTCGGCGGCACGTTCGGCGTTCTTCGACAATCTCTCGCTGCAGCTGAAGAAGCCGCTCGCCTCGGTCTTTGCCTCGGTGCTCGACATGCTTCATTCGGCAAACGATACGGCGGAGGTGAGAAGTCTTGAGCGTATGCGCCGCAATGTGGTGGACATGAACCAACTTGTGTACAATGCGCTCGACATGCAGCAGGGTGGCAGCGAGACTGCGGCTGCTGCAAAGACAACTGTCGACATAGTCGACTTATGCCGGCGTGCTGCCGACGACGCGCGCAGCAAGTATGGCAAGGCGGCGGAGATAGTGTTCCGCACGAACGTGCCGAAGGCGTATGTGGATGTAGACGTGATGGCGCTGCAGCTCGCCGTCGACCGGCTCATAGGCTTCGCTGCCGACAACCGCAGCGGAGAGGATGCGGTAAGCGTAGGTGTGTCTGCCGATGCGGAGAAGGTGAGCGTGGCTGTGGGCATTCCCGGCTTGACGATAGCCAAAGCCGACATGCCGTTCGTTTTCAACCGCTACTACTCGCCACCTCACCATCTCACTACCTCAGGGGGTGCACTTGTCTCAAGTGCACCAACAACACCTCACCATCTCACCGCCTCTCTTCCTCTTGTGCATGAACTTGCGGAGCGCAACGGTGCGCAGAGCATGGTGGAGAGCGACGAGCAGGGCACAAGCGTAACGCTCGTGTTCGCTTCTCAAAATTCTGAATTGAACAACTCACAATCGGCGCAGCCGACAACTCAAAACTCAAAACTCAAAACTCAAAACTCAAAGCTCAAAACTCAAAGCTCAAAACTCAAAACTCAAAACTCAGCGTCCGCTGACGCTCGCCTGCTTGCGAAGATTACGGAAGCGGTAGAGGCTCACATCGCCGACTCGGAGTTCAACGTGACGCGCTTGCAGGAGACCTTGGGCTTAGGCTCGAAGCTGCTCTACCGCAAGGTGAAGCAGATGACGGGCAAGACGCCCGTCGAGTTCATACGCCACATCCGTATGCAGCGAGCGGCGCTGCTGTTGCGCGACGGTAGGTTCTCGGTGTCGGAGGTGATGTATATGGTGGGTTTCTCAAACGCGAGCTACTTCTCGAAGGTGTTCCAAAAGACATACGGCATCACGCCGACCGATTACTCGCACGGGTGATGCCGTATATACGTTTATTTCAGTATTTTGTAAAGTAGCCCTTTTGCTACTTCAGGTTATAGACAGCGTATTTCGCCTTGCCTTTGATCGTGACCTTGTTGTAGGGCTTGGTCGGGAATACAAGGTTGGTCATAGCCATACGACCTTCGGCGTCGAAAGCCTCTATGCTGCTGCGGTCGATAAACAGTCGCAGCTGTGTCATCTTGCCGTGTACGGGAGCAGTGGTCAATGCGGCGAAGTCGTCGCTGAAGTCCTTTAGCCCGCTCTTTGTGCGGTCCATTGAGAAAGTGCGTATCTTGTCGTCGTAGGTCATTACCACCTGCTCGCCAAGGTCGTTGAAGAGTGTGATGGTGGCATTGCCCTTGAGCGTAACCACCATTTCGCACGATTCGCTCAGCGTCTTTGTGGATTTCTTCGGACGTGCAGCCGCCATTTCTGGCGACGGAGTAACGCCGCAGTATGTGTTGCCTTCATATCCGTAGAGGTCGAGGTCGCGCGGTATGGAATTGCCTGAGCGATACTGCATCGTGGGCACCTGGTTGGCATACTGCCAGTTGCTCATCCATGCTATAGCCACATGGCGTCCGTCGGGAGCATTGTCGAAGGTGACGGTGGCGTAATGGTCCTTGCCATAGTCCATCCATCGTGTCACTTCGGGAGCTGTCTCGCACGTAAACTTCTTTCCGTCGAAGTCGCCTACGAAGTACTGTGTGGCAGAACCGCCGAACGGGCCGCCGGGGTTGATGTTGCAGATGAGGAGCCACTTATATGTGTCGGTGCCGCGCACGCGCAGTTTCATAAGGTCGGGGCACTCCCATACGCCGTCATGATTGCCATATTCGGCGCCAAACTGGCTTTCGAGGGTCCATGCCTTGAGGTCGTCAGACGAATAGATGTTCATGTGCTGACCTTCGGCGAGAATCATGTTCCATTTCTTTATGTCCTCGTTCCAGAACATGTGCGGGTCGCGGAAGTCGGGCGTGTAGCTTGTAATGACGGGGTTGCCGTCATACTTTGTGAATGTCTTTCCGTTGTCTGTGCTGTAAGCCAGGCTCTGAGTCTGGCTCTCGCCAGCCGACGTATACATCGCCACCACTGTTTCGTTGCCGAATCCGGCAGTGTTGTTGTGGTCCACTACAGCCGATCCTGAGAATATCGTACCCCATGAGTCAGGCTCGATAGCCTCGCCCTGAAACTCCCAATGCAGGAGGTCTTTGGATGTGGAGTGACCCCAGGTCATGTTCTCCCACTGCGATCCGTACGGGTTGTATTGAAAGTAGAGGTGCCATACACCGTCCTTGTAGAACATACCGTTCGGGTCGTTCATCCATCCGTAAGTAGGAGTGTGGTGGTAGACGGGACGATACTGCTCGCGGTTGGAGAGGTTGAGCGAGTCGGCGTACTTCATGTTCTTCCAGCAAGTGAAGCTCGCGATGCCGCCGTCGTTGCGGTAGGTACCGTTCACGTGGATGTCGAAAGATATATTGCTGCTCTCTTTATACTCGTCGAGGAAGAACGGCACATAATAGTCGATGTGGTTGGAAGCGAGGCGTATGTTGAACGCCTTCACCTGATTGTTGCCGTCCACGACCTTCACGTTGCACATCTCTGCCTTTTCCTGCACCGGCAAGAGCAGAACTTTCTGCGTGTTGTTCACACGATAGATACAGTGGTTGTTACCGAGGAAATGAGTCTGTTGCGCCGAGACTGTCATGGCAAGTCCCAAAAGAAGCGAGGCTGCCACCGAACGGCTGATAAGTGTCTTGTTCATATATTTAAATAGGTTTTTAGGATAATCAAATTTGCAGAAACTGTTAGGTGATTGGTTTCTACTGCAAAATTAAAATATATCTCGTAGTGCACATATTATTTATGTTTCCAATTCTTGCAAGAATCGAAACATGAAACAAATGTTGAGTGAATAGTTTATTTTTTTTGACAAAAAATTATCTGAAAATTATTAACTTTGGCATTAAATAACAATTAAACCTAACATCAACATGAACAATAGGGCCTATAATACATTATTTATATTGCTTGCAGCACTCATGCTCGCCACTGGTTGCACCACCAACTACAGATATAAGATAGGTGTGTCGCAGTGTGTAGGCGGACGATGGCGCGAGAAAGCCAACATCGAGATGCTCTCGGCGCAACACCTCTACGACAATGATGTGAAGGTGATAATAAAGGATGCCGACAACAGCAACGAACGCCAATGCTTGCAGATAGACAGTCTTGTGGACGAAGGTGTCGACTTGCTTGTGGTGTCGCCTAATGACTACCATGCCCTTGACCGTAGCCTGCAGCGGGCCCGCAAGAAGAACATTCCGATAGTGTTCTTTGACCGTATCACCGCCATGAAGGATTATGCTGCCTACATAGGTGGAGACAATGCGGAGGCTGGACGCATGATGGGCGAATACGCCGCTATGCTCTGCCGCGACAGTATTGTGACGGACGGACGACGGCCCGTGGTGATGGAGATTACCGGACCGCTGGAGATCTCGCCGGCAATGCAACGTCATGCAGGTTTCAGTGAAGTTGTCGCTGACAATCCATCTATAGATTATCGTCATGTGCCGAGCAAATGGTCGTACGACGACTGCAAGCGCATCATGCGCGAATGGATTGAGGACGGCAAGGATGTGGACATCGTGTTCTGTCATAGCGACCTTG
>DAVZJL010000008.1:0-14269 GCA_052272805.1 Prevotella sp.
GCCGACGAACCGAACACACGTGCCGAAGCACCCTCGAGAACCTCGATGCGCTCAATGTCGGAAAGCGAAACTGGGAAGTCGGCAGCGTTGTGACCCGTCTGTGCACTCGAAAGGTTCATGCCATTCAATAGAATGGTGATCTGGTCGAACGTGCCGCCGTTGATGGAGATGTCCGTCTGTACACCAAAGCCCCCGCGCTGACGGACATCCACGCCCGGGACTAACTTTAAAATGTCGTTGACACTCGCTGCTTCCGCACGCTGAATGTCGTCGCGCGAAATGACAGCCACAATCTTTGCCGACTGCAATGCAGTGAGCGGAGCACGCGAACCCGTTACGAGCACCTCGTCGAGCTTCACCTCCTCGCGGCTCAATGAGTCGAGAGCCAGAGCCGACGCTACCGGCTTCGTGCTGATGCCCTCTGCCTTGGCGTTGGTGAGCGTAGCCACACTGAGCGTGCAGATGAGCACCTCGCGACCCAGGCAGTTGAAAAGAGCATAGCTGCGGCGCGTGAAGTGCTTGAAATGCAATGCCACAGGGCGTGCGTTGAAATTGTTTTTGAACATAAAAAATATAAATTGTTAATGATGATAGGGGTGTTTTGAGCGTGCAAAGTTAGTACAAACTCGGCAAATTACAAAATAAGCAGGCACGTTTTTCACCTACTCGTACACGCCGTACACCATGTAGCTGCCGTCGCCACGCAGCGTGATGCTCTCGCCCGTCGCCTCGTTGAGCGTGCCCTGCCACATCGCTGCGAACGCATACGGCTGCCAGCGCAGACCGTCGCCCTCAAGGTGCGAGCACGTGAGGTTGAAGATGCTCACTTGCTGTCTGGCAAAGGTGGAAAGTTCCGTTGTGCCAGAAGCCGAAAGAAACACGCCGTGGTCGGTAGCCATCAATGCCGCGATGTGCATCTCGCGACGATAGAAGTCGAGCAGCGATATGTTGCCTAATGTGTGGTCCTCGCGCTTGCCCGTAGCTCCGACGTAGGCAATGCGGCGGCATCCACGCTCTGCGCAGAAGCGCGTTGCCTTCGTAAGGTCGTTGTAGTCCTGCTCCTCTACCTTATATATAATATCGCGGTGCGCTGTCAGGAACTCCTGCGACATCGAGTCGCAGTCGCCGATAATCGCCGTCGGCATGTATCCGCGTCGTATCAGCTCCTCGCCAGCCGAGTCGCACGCCACAAGCATTCGCGCCTGTTCGACGAGCCTGAGTGGCACGGCATGAGTGGGGAAGTCGCCACCGGCTACGACGACTGCGTCGAAGCCGTCCGGCTGTAGCGATGCAAAGCTTTTGGGAGTTTGTGGTTGGTTGCACATGTTTATTATGTTTTAGCTGGCAGTGGTTGTTCGTCAACTATATACTTTGTTTTGAGCAAGCAAAAGTACGCAATAAAAAGCACTTTTTATTGCTTTTTTCTTTATATTTGCAGCACCAAATCAAACTATTCATCTATTATTCTATTATGGAAGAATTCTCGAATACTCAGCACGTGTTGAAATCGCAAGCCAATTGGGATGCGCTTTATTTCTATCAGAAGTCGGATGTGATATATCAGCTTGCGTTTGCTTTCTGTGAGCGCTTCATTCATTTGTACAAAGACCGCACACGCGACCAAGTGATACAGGCAGCACGTTCGTGTAAGCAGAACATCGTAGAAGGTTTGGCGGACGGTGTCGCCTCTACGGAGATGCAGCTGAAGCTACTCAACGTGGCTCGTGCCTCGTTGAAGGAACTGCGTGAGGACTTTGAGGACTATATAAAGTCGCGCCATCTACAGTTCTTCGTTAGCGGTGAAACGCGCTACGCTGATATGCTCAACTATTGTCGCTATCATAATCGCCTGTCCGATTATGAGCCGTTCTTCGCGCAGTGGACTGACGAGCAGATGTGCAACTATGCCATCACTCTCTGCCACTTCATCGACCGGATGATGATGTCGTTCTTGAAGAAACTGGAGCAGGAGTTTATCACTGAGGGCGGCATAAAGGAGCGTATGCACCGAGCTCGCACCGGATATCGCCAGCAGCAAGACGAGCGTTTGAAGCAGCTGGAGGCAGAGCTCCCACGTCTGAAGCAATCTCTCGCCGAGGCACAGGCTGAAACTACGAAGTGGAAGGCAGAGGCTACGAAGTGGAAGGAAGCCTTCGAGGAACTAAAGAAAAGAGCACTAAAGATGTATTATGAGAAGGAAGAGGAGATAAAGAGGCTGAAGGAACAGCTGGGGGAGGAGAAACTATAGCTTTTCTATAGGCTCTATATACTCTAGACTTTCTAGACTTTCTAGATGTTCTAGACTTTCTAGATGTTCTAGACTTTCTAGATATTCTAGACTTTCTAGATATTCTAGACTTTCTAGATATTCTATACCTGCGCCTTTTTCGCAAGCCCCTTCCACTTCCAATATCCCATGACCGCTATCACCACATACATCCCATAGAGCCCTGCCTTGAACGGTATGCCCTTGACCACGTACAGATAGCAGCAGACAACGTCGACGGCTATCCAGAAGAGCCATTGCTCAACATACTTGCGTGCCAATGCCCATAAGCCGACGAAGCTCAGAGCGTTGGTGAAAGCATCGAGCAAGGGAACCGTACTGTTGGTGTAAGCCACCAAGACATAATATGTGGCAGCCCAGGCAAGGAAGAAAAAAACGAGCGTGCGCAAGATGAGGCGGCGAGGAAAAAATGTTATAGGAAGCTCTTCGGAAGAACTGCTAACCGCGCTTGCACCTTCTTTCTTATCAGAGCCTTTGCGTTTAATCATTGCTTTCCATTTCGCTCCGAATTTCCACACGGCATAGCCGTATATTGCGGCAAGCGTGTAGTAGACAGCCATGCCGGCATCACCATAGAGACCGTGGCTCCAGTAGAGGTAAATGTCCATGGCTGGCATCACGATGCCTACAACCCACAGTGCGATGCTCGCACGGTATTCGAGAACGAGATAGATGAGCCCGAGGATTGTTGTGACGATGTCGAGCCAATGAGTGGAGAGAAAATCTGTCATTTTATCAAAAAAACAGCCCCTCCCAACCTCCCCATCGGGGAGGAGAGAGAGGATTGAATTATTAATTATAAGAATGTATTACTTTGCCCCATGACATTTTGAAAAACAAAGCATGAATCACTCTGCCCTGCGCACCCTCCCCGACGGGGAGGGATGTGGAGGGGCTTTTTTTAGAACTTCAGTGTTACGGTTCCCATGCAGTTGAAACCAGCCATTGGGATGTAAGCCACGGTAGAGTTGCGCTTACCATTGTTGTACCAATCGTAGTAGACGTAGCCAGAAGCTGCATAGTGACGGTTGAAGATATTATTGAAGTCGGCACCGAGTACAATCTGCTTCAAGCCAAGCATACGCTTCGCGAAGTTGAATGTGTACGAAGCGTTCACGTTGGTCTGCGAGTAGCAAGGCAGCGAGCGCTCAGAGCTCTCGGTGTTGTCGAGATACTGCTTGCTGACGAAGTTGGTGTGCCATGTGGCGCGGAAGCCAGCGAAGTGAACATCTACGAAGCCGTTGAGGATAGCCGACGGCGAGAAAGCAATGGTAGAGCTCTTGTATGTGTTCCATACGGCAGCGTCGTCCCAGCAGTCTACACACTCCTTGAAGTTATGCAGACGGTTGCGGCTCAGAGCTGCGTTGCCCTCTACAGAGAGCCATGATAGTGGGCTCCAGCCTGCTGACAGCTCAGCACCGAGACGATAAGAGTCCTTGATGTTGCGTGTCAGTGCCTCGCCGATGTCGCTCTTCTCACCAGTCATTACGAACTGGTTGACGTATTTCATATAGTAGAAGTTGACACCTGCGAACCAGTTCTCGCCCTGATACTGATAACCCCATTCGATGTCGAGCAGACGTTCAGGCGACGGATAGCCGTAGCCGATGTTGTCGGTGAAGTTATTGCGCTCCGGCTCGCGGTTGGCGTAGGCGATAGAAGCGTAAACCTTATGTCCGTTAGCATCGTAGCTGATGCCAGCCTTCGGGTTGACGAAGAAGTAGTTCTCGTTGATGTTGATGCTTTGATTTTTGTAGTTGCCGTTAGCATCCTCCTCGAAGCGGTCGTTGATACCATCGGTCTGATAGTTGACATAGCGCATCTGCATATCGAGGAACCAGTTCCAACCCTTGCCGAACTTGCGGTTAGCCTTGAAGAACCAGCTCCAGTCGTTCTTATCTGCGTCAGAGTCGTAGTACTTGTAGCGACCATTGGTGAAGTACTTCTCTTCGAGAGTCTGGTCAGCGATGTATGTCACCTTGCCCCAGTGGTTGCAACGGAAGAGCTGCATACTAAGACCGCCCGTAACATCCCACAGAGCATCCTTATAGTTCACGTTGTAGAGAGCACCATAGTTGTTCTGTGTGAGTCCCTTCTTGCGAATAGCATCCGACTTAACAGGTTTCAGTTCGCCATTCTTCTCGTACATCTCGTTGATGCCAAACTTAGAAGCCAGCTTTGTGTCCTGCTTGAACTCGTCATAGTAGCCATAGCCGTATGTGTAGTGAGCCGTTACGGAGTGGCTCCAACGGTCGGTAGGCTGCCATGTGAAGTTGAGGATGTTGTGGCTCTGCTCGAAGTTGTCAGTAGTCTGATCCCAGTATGAGCCGTCGCGCATCTTGTAACGCTGTGTGGTGAGCGGCTTTGTAGGATCGGCAGCCCAGTTGTCGTCCATCGGGATGTTGAGCGACTCGTAGAGTGGGTTGAACTTGCCCAAACCATGCTTCCACATATCCTTATAGCTCTTGATGCCCCACGCCTTGAGGTCGGTGTCGCCGTCGTAGTTACATGCTGGCACGCCGTTCCATGCCTGACCTGTGTGCTCGAAGTTGCCGATGTTCTTATACGAAATCTTGAAGCGGTCGCCGAACCATGTCAGTCCGCCGTAGTACGAACCTGAGCGTCCGCTCGTGCCGTGGATGTATCCGTCGGTATTGGTCTCGTGGTAAGCACCGTCGAGTACGAGGTGATCCCAGAGCAGACCCGTTGAGAACTTGCCGCCAAAGCGGTATGTGTTGAACGAGCCATAAGAACCCGTAACCTCTACGGTTGGTTTCAGCGACGGCGCAGCTGTAGCAAGCGACACCGCACCACCGAAGGCTCCGTCGCCGTTGGTTGATGCACCGATGCCACGCTGAATTTGTGCGCTACCCATGAGGGCTGCATAGCTGTTCATGTTTGCCCAGAACACGCACTGGTCCTCAGGCGAGTTGAGAGGTACACCGTCTACCGTTACGTTGATGCGGCTACCGGCAGCACCACGCATACGCATATAAACAGTACCAGTACCCACGCCATTCTCGCTCCATGCAAGCACACCCGGTGTGCGGGCGAAGAGCATAGGCAACTCCTTGCCAGAGGTAGCGAAGCGCTCAAGCTCAGGCTTATTGATGTTCTCTACTGCAAATGGTGAACTCTTCGGGGCTCTCACAGCCTTTACTACCACCTCGTTGAGGTTGTTCACACGGGTAGTGTCGAGCTTGTTCTGCTCGCCAGCAGCTTGCGAAGGGCAAGTGCACGCAGCAGCCAAGGCTACTCCAATGATTTTCTTCATCTTTTTTTAAGTTGATGTTGTTATCCAATAATAAGACTATAAGGGCTTTTGAAATAAAGAAAACCGTTCGTATCTGTACCTTATCGCTACGCCGGTATTATCCGGATCAGCTCTGAGGGTATGTTCTCAGACGGTAAATATTCCGCCACCCCTTAGTCTACACTATATAAACTGGGTGCAAAGTTAACTAAATTTTGCATATTCAAACAATTTGTTTGTATAATAAACCCTAAAAAATGTGCGTAGCGGGCGGAATATGAAAAATTTGTAGTAAGTTTGCAACACTGAAAAGGCGAGCCAATAAAGGGTTGATGCGCCTTTCGATATTCACACATTATATATAATATATAACGAAAATGGGGCGTTTGAAACTCATTTTGGCTTTGATAAGCCATTATAAATATGCCATAACCATAATCATCGGCGTGCTCACCGTGGGCTTTGTTGATGAGAATAGCTTCTTGCATCGTTTCCAACTCGAGATGCAAATCAGCGACCTGGAGGAGGAAATAGCGAAGTATAATGCGCAGAACGAAAGCGACCTGAAGAAGCTGAAGGAACTGCGACAGAGTCCGCAAGCGTTTCAGAAGATAGCACGCGAACGCTACTTTATGAAGGCTGACGACGAGGATATCTATGTGCTTAGCGACGACCCCAAACCTGAAAAAGTAAACGAGTAAACCACAATGAAACAACTAAATACTATACAAAGTGCGCTCTTCCTGATAGGCGGCGTATTAATGGTGATAGGAGCAGGCTGCTTCGTCTTTATGTTCGCACAGCAGATTGTATGCTGGATATTCCTTGCCGGAGCATTGCTGTTTGCAGCGATGCAGGTGAACCAGGCATACGAAGGACATAACCCCACCATCAAGCGACTCAAGAAGATAATGACCTTCGCCGACATCTTCTTCGTACTGGCAGGTCTGCTCATGGTAGATAGTGCTAACATGTGGCTCAAGGACTACTTCGCCGACACCATCACCTACTTCAACGTTGTTTACAACAAGTGGGTGTTGCTATTGCTCGTTGCAGCCATACTCGAGATGTACTCTATGCACCGCATAGCATCGGAGTTGAAGAAAGACGCAGTGGAGGACGAAGCCGACAGTGAAGAGCAGGACGATGCTACAGCCACAGGCAGACAATAAGAAAACAATAAGAACCCAATAAAAACTCAAGATAATGAAGAAGCTACTTTACGCTTTACTCTGTATAATAGCATTGGCGTCATGCTCCAGCTCGTACAACATACAAGGCTCATCGAACGTGTCCACCCTCGATGGTCGTATGCTCTACCTGAAGGTGCTAAGCAATAACGACTTCAAGAAGATTGACTCTTGCGATGTCGTACACGGACAGTTTCAGTTCAGCGGAACGTTTGACACCGTGCGCCTCGCCAATATCTTCATGGACGACGAGAGCATACTGCCACTCGTAATCGAAAGTGGCGACATCACTATAAAGCTCGACAACACACAGCAGAATGTGAGTGGCACACCGCTCAACGACGAGCTCTTTAAGTTCTTCAATAAGTACAACCAGCTGAAAAATCAGGAAACCGAACTGCTGCACACTCACGACCGCGCCATCATGGACGGCAGCGATATGGAGGCAGTAACACGCCACATCAACGCCGAGGCAGTGCGACTCATGGCAGAAGAGGACAAGCTCGTCACAACATTCGTCACCGATAACTTCGACAATGTGCTTGGTCCGGGCGTATTCTTCATGATGACAAGCGGCTATCGCTATCCCGAACTCACACCGTGGATAGAGGATATCATGAGCAAAGCCACCGACAAGTTCAAGAACGACCCATACGTGAAGGACTTCTATCAGAAGGCTCTGGAGAACCAAGCCATTATGAACGGCATGAAAGAAGTGAACAATGCGCCTGCCGACGCTGCTCCCGTTCCTTCACTGCCCGACGGACCGACACCGAACGAGCTGGCACAGCCCGCTGCCAGCGAATAGCATACGCTAACAACGATCAGTAACTATATCTAAGAAATATGAAGACATTAGTATTTGGTGGTAAGCTTGTCAACGAGGGAGCTACGCGCGTAGCGTCCGTCGTTGTCGACGGCGACACCATTACAGACATTATAGAAGGTACAGAAACACCTCGTGGCGACTACGACAGCATCGTAGATGCCACGGGGTGTTTTGTTATGCCCGGAGTGATCGACTGTCATGTACACTTCCGCGACCCCGGACTGACCGAGAAGGCGGACATGGAGACCGAGAGTCGTGCTGCGGCTTACGGCGGTGTCACCACCTACTTCGATATGCCGAACACCAAGCCACAGACCACAACCGAGGAAGCACTCAACGCTAAGTTTGAGGACGCAGCCACAAAGTCGCACGTCAACTACAGCTTCTTCATCGGAGCCACAAACGACAACATCGACTGCGTTACCGGTATCGACCCACACCGCGTGCCGGGCATAAAGCTTTTCATGGGTTCGTCTACGGGCAATATGCTCGTCGACAGACAGGACGTGCTACACGAACTGTTCAGCAAGGCGACACTGCCACTGATGGCTCACTGCGAGGATACCGACATCATCAACCGCAACATGAAGCACGCACAGGAGCAGTACGGCGACGACCCCGCCGTTGAGCACCACCCGGAGATACGCTCCGAGGCAGCGTGCTACGAGTCGACAAAGCGCGCCGTAGACCTCGCTGAGCAGACAGGTGCACGTCTGCATGTGGCACACCTGACCACAGCACGCGAGCTGGAGCTGTTCGGCTTTTCGCCACGCATCACAGCAGAGGCAGTCGTAGCCCACCTCGTATTCACACGGGACGACTACGCTCGCCTCGGCACACGCATAAAGTGCAACCCTGCTATCAAGACGGCTGCCGACCGCGACGCGCTGCGCAAGGCTCTCACCGACGGACGCATCACCACAATCGGCACCGACCACGCACCCCATCTGCTGAAGGACAAGGAGGGCGGATGTGCACGCGCTGCTTCGGGTATGCCTATGGTGCAGTTCTCGCTTGTAACGATGCTCGAACTTGTGGACGAAGGTGTGCTCAGCATCGAGCGCCTCGTCACACTGATGGCGCACAACCCTGCTACACTCTTCGAGGTATCGAAGCGCGGCTTTGTGCGCAAGGGCTATAAGGCAGACCTTGTCATCGTGAAGCCCGACGCACCGTGGACTGTAACACCGGAGACGATACAGAGCAAGTGTGGCTGGAGCCCAATGGAGGGTCACACCTATCAGTGGCAGGTGCGCACCACGATGTGCAACGGACAGATTATATATAACAACTGGGCGTTCGATGCTTCGAGCCGTGGCGAGGCGGTGCGCTTCAGAGAGTAGACCGACGATGCTGCACTACACCGATTATAACATATCCACCCTGCGTCCGTATATTAACTGGCTCTACTTCTATTATGCTTGGGGGCTCTCGGGCAAGCCGCAGGAGGCTAAAGACCGTATGCGGGCGGAGGCAGAACAGATGCTCGACAGCTTGGAGACGCGCTACCAGACACACGCTGCCGTAGGCCTGTTCAAGGCTAACAGCGACGGCGACGACATACTCATTGACGATGTGCGGCTGCCTATGCTGCGTCAGCAACATCCTACTCGGGAGGGCGAGCCGAACCTATCGCTTGCCGACTTCATCCGTCCGCAGGCTTCGGGCGTGACAGACCGCATCGGAGTGTTCGCCACTACGGTCGACCTGGCGTTGGAGCACGACTTCCTTGCCGACGACTATCAGCGTATGCTGGCGCAGACGCTTGCCGACCGACTCGCTGAGGCTACGGCGGAGGTACTGCACATGGAGGTGCGTCGCTCGCTATGGGGATATGCACCCGACGAAAATCTGTCTGTAGCCGAACTCCTGCGCGAGGATTTTAAAGGCATACGTCCGGCTGTGGGCTATCCGTCGATGCCCGACACGAGTGTCAACTTCATCATCGACCGGCTCATCAACCTCAAGCAGATTGGCATCCGGCTCACCGAGAGCGGTGCCATGAAGCCCCACGCATCGGTGTCCGGACTGATGTTCGCCCACCCGAAGGCGCATTACTTCGAGTTGGGGCGCATCGGCGAAGACCAGTTGCGCGACTATGCGCACCGTCGCGGACTGCCCGTGGAGCTCATACGCAGGTTTTTGAAATAGATGAAAACTCTATAACAACACTATCGCAAGTTTAGAAAGAACATAATGATTGCAAGGATATCAATACTCATACTGCTGCTCACGCTGCTGCCCGACCTGTACATATACCGACGCTATCTGCGCTGTCGCTTCGACATAACGCTATGGATGCGTCTGTTGTGGTGGGTGCCGGGAGCCGTTATGATAGCATGTACCGCAGCCTATTCGATGATGCGCAACTTCGCGCCCAATAACCTCACGCTCTTCAACGTGTATCTGTTCATGCTCGGGCTGCTCATCGTGCCTAAGGTGGTCTTCACCTTGTCGTCGCTCGCCGGACTGGCTGTTAAACGATTGCTGAAGTTGCGCACCAACTGGGGCAACCACACCGGACTGGTGCTTGTGCTCGGTTGGTTCTATGTGCTGTTCATGGGCACGATGGTGGGACCCGACCAGCTGCACGTGAAGCGCGTTACGCTCGAGTTCGACAGTCTGCCGAAAGCCTTCGATGGCTATCGCATCGTGCAGCTCTCGGATATGCACCTCGGCTCGATGAAGCAGGAGTTTGCTCAGCGCATGGTGGCACAGGTGAACGAGCTGCATCCCGATGCCATACTCTTCACCGGCGACTTGCAGAATATGCGCCCACAGGAGTTGGTGCGCCATGCGCCCACACTGGTTCATCTGCATCCGGTCGACGGAATCTTCTCCGTGCTTGGCAATCACGACTACGCCGACTATGTGAAGACTGCCACGGCGGAGCAGAAGCGCAGTATGGAGCGTATGACACGTTCGTTCGAGGCTTCGCTCAACTGGGACTTGCTGCTCAACGAGCGTCGCATCTTGCGTCGCGGAGCCGACTCGATAGTGATAGCCGGAACGGAGAACGACGGTCGTCCGCCGTTTCCCTGCAAAGCCGACTATCGCAAGGCACTGCACGGCATATCGCCCGAGTCGTTCGTCATTATGATGCAGCACGACCCGTCGGCATGGCGTCGCCACATTCTGCCACAATGCACAGCGCAACTAACGCTGAGCGGACACACCCACGGCGGACAGCTGTCGCTCTTCGGCTGGCGACCCACAAGTCTTGTCAACAGCGAAGATGCCGGACTGTATAGCGAGGGTAAACGCTTCCTCTTTGTGTCTACTGGTGTGGGAGGCTTCCTGCCGTTCCGCTTTCACATGAAACCAGAGATTGTGGAAATCACGTTAAAAGTAAAAGAGTAAAAGAGCCCCTCCCAACCCTCCCCGTCGGGGAGGGCTTAATTAGCAAAAGTTTAGGCAAAGGCTTAGAAAGGCCTAAAAAGGCTAAGTTCGGCTTAAGCGCCCCCTCTCTCGGCTCAAACGCCATCTTAAAAAAGGCTTAGAGAGGCCCAAGAAGGCTTAGTTCGGCTTAAAATAAAATAAAAATAAAACAAAACAACCCATGAAATATCTATATCGTACATACCAGCTCTTGATAGCTCTCCCCTTGATAGCTATCTACACCCTCATCACCAGCTTGATGGTTACAATCGGTTGCACCTTAGGCAACGGTCACTTCTGGGGCTACTACCCCGGCAAGTGGTGGGCGCAGTTCATCATACGCATACTCCTGCTACCGGTGAAAGTGGAGGGACGCGAGAATCTTGTGAAGGGACAGTCGTATGTGTTCGTAGCCAACCACCAGGGTGCGTTCGACATCTTTCTTATCTACGGCTTCCTCTCGCGCAACTTCAAGTGGATGATGAAGCGTCAGCTACGCCAGATGCCGTTCGTTGGCAAGGCGTGCGAGGCTGCTCACCATATCTTTGTCGACAAGCGTGGCGCAAGCAAGATACGCGAGACCTACGACCGCGCACGACAGACGCTACAGGGCGGTATGTCGCTCGTGGTGTTCCCCGAGGGGGCACGCTCGTTCACAGGACACATGGGCGTATTCAAGCGTGGTGCCTTCATGCTTGCCGACGACATCGAACTGCCCGTTGTACCGCTCACCATCAATGGCTCGTTCGACATCATGCCACGCACTCGCGATATGAAATGGGTGGTTTGGCATCCGCTCCGCCTCACCATACACAAGCCGATACTGCCAATCGGCAAGGGCGTGGACAACATCAAGTATCTTGAGCAGGAGAGCTACAAGGTGGTGATGGGCGGACTGGAGGAGCAATATCAGGGCTTTGTGGAGAACCCCGACCAGTAAAACTCCCGAAAACACGTTTTTTAACGCTACGGCGGCACCCGTATCGAATACATTTAGTATATTTGCATATTAGTTGACGAGTAGACGAGTTACGAGTTACAAGTTATGAGTTACGAGTTGACAATGTAAAACCATTCAATAGCAAAACAATGAACAAAAGCGACAGCATAGTAATCATACCGACATATAACGAGAAGGAGAACATCGAGAAGATCATACGCGCGGTGTTCGCACTTGAGAAGTGTTTCCATATCCTCGTCATCGACGACGGTAGTCCCGACGGCACTGCAGCCATCGTGAAGCGCCTCATCAGCGACGAGTTCGGCGACCGCCTCTTCATCCTCGAACGCAGTGGCAAGTTGGGTCTTGGCACGGCGTACATCACAGGCTTCAAGTGGGCACTTGAGCACGGCTACGACTACATCTTCGAGATGGATGCCGACTTCTCTCACGACCCCAACGACCTGCCACGCCTCTACAGTGCTTGTCACGACGATGGCTACGACGTGGCAATCGGTTCGCGCTACGTGAGTGGTGTGAACGTGGTCAACTGGCCTATCGGTCGCGTGCTTATGAGCTACTTCGCGTCGAAGTACGTGCGCTTGGTTACGGGCTTTAAGGTGCACGACACCACAGCCGGCTTCAAGTGCTACCGCCGTTGCGTGCTCTCGTCTATCGACCTCGACAAGGTGCGCTTCAAGGGCTACGGCTTCCAGATAGAGATGAAGTTCACGGCTTACAAGATGGGCTACAAGATAAAGGAGGTGCCGGTCGTCTTCGTCAACCGTCGCGAGGGTGTCAGCAAGATGAGCGGTGGCATCTTCGGCGAGGCGTTCTTCGGCGTGATGCGACTCAGATGGGACGGCTGGTTCAGAAAGTATCCTGAGGCTAAACACTAAACCAATCCCAAAACGCTTAAGAGCACAACTGTAGCTTTACAGCTACTACCCTTATCCTATGGAAATAAGAAACATAAGCAACGTATATACAGCCCTGCCACAGTGCGGGGCTTTTTTGAAAGCTATCAGCGATGAGTCGGTGAGACACGTATTCCTCGGTGGACTACTTGCCTCATCGGCTCCTGTGTTTTTCTCCGCCGTCACCGAACGACTTAACGGGAAGAAAAATTCAACACTCAACACTCAAAATTGCGACGCTCCGTCGCAACAATTCAAAACTCAAAATTCAAAACTCAAAACTCTTACTGCCGTTTTCGTCCTTCAAGACAACGACGAGGCAGGCTACTTCTACCACGACCTCACGCAGATACTCGGCACCGACAACGTGCTCTTCTTCCCGTCGTCCTATCGTCGTGCGGTGAAGTACGGACAGCGCGACGCTGCCAACGAGATATTGCGCACCGAGACGTTGAGCCGTCTCGCGGCTCTTACCTCTGCCGACACGCAGAAGGCTTCAATGGGCAAGGACGCAGGCAAGAATGTAGACAGTGCAGCTGAGGCTCTCTACGTTGTGACTTGTCCTGAGGCACTCAGCGAGCTTGTCGTGTCGAAACGCCGCCTCGACGAGCGCACTATCAACCTCGCTGTGGGCGACATCGTCGACTTTACCGACCTCGGACGCCAGATGCGCGAGTTCGGTTTCAAGGAGGTCGACTACGTCTACGAGCCGGGGCAGTTCGCAATGCGTGGCAGCATCATCGATGTATATTCCTACTCGTCGGAGCTGCCGTTCCGCATCGACTTCTTCGGCGACGAGGTGGACACCATACGCACGTTCGAGGTAGCCGACCAGCTCTCGAAGGACTCAAAGCAGCAGGTGCGCATCGTGCCCGAACTGGCGCAGCTCACCGAGGAGAAGCAGCCGTTCACGTCGCTACTGCCCGACGACGCGCTGCTCGTGATGAAAGACCGCCTCTATCTCTGTTCTACCATCGAGCAGATATACAACGACGGCTTCTCGCAGCAGGCCATGACCGAGCGCTTGGAGGGTGCTACGGAGGTGGAGCAGCAGCAGATAATGCGCGATATGCGCAAGGAGAACAACCTCGTGTTGCCTTCGCGCTTCCGCGAGGAGATATGCCGCTTCCGCCTCGTGGAGTTCGGCGCAAAGCCTTCGGGCACACCGCAGGTGTCCATCGAGTTCCACATCTCGCCGCAGCCGCTTTTCCACAAGAACTTCAGTCTGCTCACACAGACGCTCGACGACTATCTCTTGCAGGGCTACCAACTCTACATCCTCGCCGACTCGGAGAAGCAGACGCAGCGCCTGCGCGATATCTTCGACAGTGAGGAGCTGCAACAGATGCGTAGGAAAACTCAAAACTCTCAATTGAGCAACTCCTCATCGGCGGAGCCGACAATTCAAAATTTAAAACTCAAAACTCAAAACTCTCAATTGAGCAACTCCTCATCGGCGGAGCCGACAATTCAAA
>DAVZJL010000008.1:14369-52612 GCA_052272805.1 Prevotella sp.
AAAACTCAAAACTCTCAATTGAGCAACTCCTCATCGGCGGAGCCGACAATTCAAAATTCAAAATTCAAAACTCAAAACTCGAATCTCCCCTTCACTCCCGTCAACCGCACTCTGCACGAGGGCTTCGCCGACAACGACCTGCGTCTGTGCTTCTTCACCGACCATCAGATATTCGACCGTTTCCATAAGTACAACCTGAAGTCGGACGCAGCCCGCACGGGCAAGATGGCACTCACGATGAAGGAGCTGCAGGAGATGGAACCCGGCGACTTCATCGTGCACGTCGACTTCGGCATCGGCAAGTTCGGCGGCTTGGTGCGCGTGCCTGTCGGCGACTCCTATCAGGAGATGATACGCCTCTACTATCAGCGCGGCGACATCGTCGACGTGTCTATCCACTCGCTCTACAAGATATCGAAGTACCGCCGCAGCGACACGGGCGAACCGCCACGACTCAGCACGCTCGGCACCGGCGCATGGGAGAAGCTGAAGGAGCGCACGAAGAAGCGCATCAAGGACATTGCACGCGACCTCATCAAGCTCTACGCCAAGCGTCGCCACGAGAAAGGCTTCGCCTATTCTGCCGACTCCTACCTGCAGCACGAGCTTGAGGCATCGTTCCTCTACGAGGACACGCCCGACCAGCAGCGCGCCACGCACGACGTGAAAGCCGACATGGAGTCAGCCCGACCGATGGACCGCCTTGTGTGTGGCGACGTGGGCTTCGGCAAGACCGAGGTGGCTATACGCGCAGCGTTCAAGGCGGCGTGCGACTCGAAGCAGGTGGCAGTGCTCGTGCCTACAACGGTGCTCGCCTTCCAGCACTATAAGACGTTCTCAGAGCGTCTGAAGGGTATGCCGGTGCGTGTCGACTACCTCTCGCGTGCCCGCACGGCGAAACAGACGCGCGAGGTGCTTGCCGACCTCAAGGCTGGCAAGATAGACATACTCGTCGGAACGCACAAGCTGATAGGTAAGGCAGTGGAGTGGCACGACCTCGGACTGCTCATCATCGACGAGGAGCAGAAGTTCGGCGTGTCTACAAAGGAGAAGCTGCGCACGCTGAAGACCAATGTCGACACGCTCACCATGTCGGCTACGCCTATACCGCGCACGCTCCAGTTCTCGCTGATGGGCGCACGCGACATGAGCATCATGCGCACACCGCCCCCCAACCGCTACCCCGTACAGACCGAGCTGGGCGTGTACGGACATGAGATAATAGCCGATGCCATCAACTTCGAGATGTCGCGCAACGGACAGGTGTTCTTCGTCAACGACCGCATCAGCAACCTGCCCGAGATAGCCTCGCTCATAACGAAGTACGTGCCCGATGCGCGTGTGGCTATCGGACACGGACAGATGTCGCCCGAGGAGCTGGAGAAGATTCTCATCGGCTTCATGAACTACGACTACGACGTGCTGCTCTCAACGACCATCGTCGAGAACGGCATCGACATCAGCAACGCCAACACCATCATCATCAACGATGCCCACCGCTTCGGACTCTCCGACCTCCACCAGATGCGCGGTCGCGTGGGTCGCTCCAACCGCAAGGCGTTCTGCTATCTGCTTGCGCCACCTAAGTCGGTGCTCTCCTCCGAGGCACGTCGCCGACTGGAGGCTTTGGAGAACTTCTCCGAGTTGGGTAGCGGCTTCAACCTCGCCATGCAGGATCTCGACATTCGCGGTGCCGGCAATCTGCTCGGTGCCGAGCAGAGCGGATTTATGGAGGACCTTGGCTACGAGACATATCAGAAGATACTCAACCAGGCGGTCACCGAACTGAAAAACGACGAGTTTGCCGATATGTATGCCGAGGAGATGGCTGCAGGCAACAACCTCACGGGCGATGCTTTCGTGGAGGACTGCGCCGTGGAGAGCGACCTCGAGATGTACTTCCCCGACACGTATGTGCCGGGCAGTGCAGAGCGTATGTTGCTCTACCGCGAGCTCGACAACATCAACAACGACGACGAGCTCGATGCCTACCGCCAGCGACTCATCGACCGCTTCGGTGCTATACCGCACGAGGGCGAGGAGCTGCTGCAGGTGGTGGCACTGCGCCGTTACGGCAAGAGTCTCGGCTGCGAGAAGATAATACTCAAACAGGGACGTATGCAGATGCAGTTCGTCAGCAACCCCAACTCTGCCTACTACCGCAGTGCCACCTTCGGCAAGGCACTCGACTTCATCGCTGCTAACGCACGCCGCTGCAACCTCAAGGAGGTGAACGGCAAACGCTCAATGGTGGTGAGCGGTGTGCCAACAGTGGGCGAGGCGGTGAAAGTGCTTTTAAAAGTAAAAAAGTAAAAAGGTAAAAAAGTAAAAAGTAGGAGGTATGGGCATCTTGCCCATACCACGCAGCCACAAAAGCTTTTAAAGGTAAAAAGGTAAAAAAGTAAAAAGCTTTGGCTAAGGCTTAGTTAGCAATGGCTTAGAAAGGCCTAAGAAGGCTTAGTTCGGCTTAGTAAGAAGGCTTAAGAAGGCTTAGAAAGGCTTAGTAAGAAGGCCTAAGAAGGCCTAAGAAGGCTTAGAAAGGCTTAACCCTGCTTAGAAAAAACAACAACATGACAACCCTTCTCCTTGTGCGCCACGGCGAGACCGTCGACAATGTGCGCCAGATAATGCAGGGGCAGACTCAAGGCGAGCTGACCCCGAACGGCATCGAGCAGGCACGCGCCCTCGCTGCCGAGCTGAAAGACACGCCCATCGACGTGTTCGTGTCGAGCGACCTTAAGCGCGCTTTCGACACGTGTGTGATACTGGCGGCTGCGCACGGCGTGTCGCCCGACGCCATTGTGCAGACGAAGCTGCTGCGCGAGCGCGACTGGGGCAGCTTTACAGGCAGATACATCCCCGACCTAAAAGACGCAGTGTGGACCGACGACATCGAGTCGCTCGACGCTCTCAGAGCGCGTGCCGCTACATTCCTGCAGTTCGTGAGGGATAATTATGATGGAAAAACCGTGCTTGCCGTGGGACACGGCATAACGAACAAGGCGATAAGAAGCGTGCATAACAGCACACCGATGAACGAAACACCGCGCATGGCGAACGCCGAAGTGGTCACGATGCAGCTATAAAAAGCGTTGTTGCGCACCCCTTCAGCGTACCATTTTCGAGTACTACCGCAGCAGTACTGGAGTAATCTCACAACAGTACTGGAGTAATCTCGCTGCTAAACTGGAGTAATCTCTCTGCGAGTACTGGAGTACTACCGCAACAAGTACTGGT
This sequence comes from Prevotella sp., assembly GCA_052272805.1. Taxonomy (GTDB): domain Bacteria; phylum Bacteroidota; class Bacteroidia; order Bacteroidales; family Bacteroidaceae; genus Prevotella. The sequence goes on from DAVZJL010000008.1 coordinate 17,607, forward strand.
AAAAGTAAAAGAGTAAAAAGTAGGAGGTATGGGCATCTTGCCCATACCACACACCCCTCCTTATTTTCTGAGCAATTCGCGTGCGAACTCGATGATAGTATCCTCACCGCGCAGCCAGTCGGCTTCTTTCAACGCGACATTATGGTCGGGCTCTATGCCGAACTCCGTTGAGTTCTTATCCTTATCGTACATAGGGCAGGCAGAGAAGCGCACGCTCCAGCCGTTAGGCAGTTCGGTAGAGTAGGGCATACCCGCTCCACCGCCTGTGCGGTCGCCCACGATGGTCACGTTCGGGCAGCAGCGCATGTACTTCACGAACTCGTTGGCTGCGCTATATACCGCGCGGTTGGTCAGCACCACCACCCGTTTCTGCCATCTGATGCCTTTCGACGGCTTCAAGTATTGACTCTTCATCTCCGAGAACGCCGTGTGCGCTTTTCCCGTTTTGTGCTGCATGTAGCCCACCAACAGTCGCTCGTTGGTGAAGCGTGCTGCCAACTGTTCTGCAGCCGTGAGCAGTCCACCGCCGTTGTCGCGCAGGTCGACGATTAGTCCGTTGCACGGTGCGAGGTAGAGCATTATATTGTCGAGGTTGCCCTCGCCGAAGTTGTATGCGAAGGTAGCGCAGCGTATGTACCCCGTGTTGTCATCGAGCACGCGATAGCGCAGTCCGGCAGCGATGCGGTAGTCGGTGCCGAGATACTTCGAGAGCAGCGTGTCGCTCACGTTCGACGGGTAGTCCTCGTGCCACGACCAGTTGCGTGCCACGTCCCACGCCGAGTACATGTTCACGTGTCCGTCGCGCAGCTCGCCGAGCATATTGCCTAACACCTCGAACAGCTGTTCCGTCGTCATGTCGTCGGCTATCTGTCGGCTGTACCGCTCGTGCACCTCGTCCCAGTCGAGTCCGTACTGCTCGTGCTTGTAGTCGAAGAAGCAGTAGTGTTCGTCGATGGCACGCCACAGGGCCTCGAAGTTGCCGCGCGGATTGTCGGCATACTCCGTTTCGTCGACGCACGCTGTGGTCAGGAGCAACAGCGATGCAAGCAGTATGTGGATCATTCTTTTCATGTGTCCTTGTCTTTATTGTTATACTCTTTAGGAGGGTATGGCATCCTGCCATACCCACTCCGCCCTCTGAACATTCTAAAGGGGGTGCAGCGGTCTCCGCTGCACCAACCGCGATAGTATCGCCATCTTCTAAAGGGGGTGCAGCGGTCTCCGCTGCACCAACCAAGCTAACAGTGCATATCCTCCCACAGAAAGTTTGGTTGCGCGTGCTGCTCGGTTGGTGCAGTGGAGACCACTGCACCCCCTAAAGATTTCCGTGTGTTCCGTGCGTTCTGTGGGAGATACTTCTCAGTTAGAAGAGTGCGTTCTGTGGGAGATACTTCCGTGGGCGACTACCGTTTCACGATGCTGAACCGTCTGACGATGCCGAAGACGATAGCGTGAGTGTAAGTGTGCTGTTTGAGATTGTTCACGCTTGCCTGGCGCCAGTCGCCGAGGTAGCCGATGCGCCACGTGGTGTGCAGCACGTGGAAGTCGAGCGTGAGCATCTGTCGGAGCGACGGCGTGGAGACGATAGTCGTAGGCACGCAGTTGTGGTCGTAGTTGCCACGTGAGAAAATCTCGTAGTACGATTGTCCGTAGTTGGGCGAGAACATCAGACCGCAGAGCGGAGCCGATGCCTCGTAGTGCAGTGTGAACGGTCGTTGTTGGCGGCGGAACAGTCGGAAGTCGAAGTCGGCAGCCACGGTAGGCTTCAGCTGCAGTGCCAGTCGTGCCTGTGCCGGGTTGTTGCTACCCCGTGTGTTATACAGAAAGCCCACGCTCAGCTCCGCGGTGCCACCGGCGAGCAGTCGCAGATGACAACTGCCCACGGGCATCTGCCACTTGCGCAGCAGCGAGTAGGCGAAGGTGTATCTGCCCCCTATCTCCCCACCATTGCCCGAGCGGTTGTCGGCAGTGGCGATGCTGCCCTCGTGCAGCAATTGGTGCACGAGACAGGTGGAGTCCTTCTCGCGGCGCGTGTGCGACAGGAAGCGCAGATCGGTGCCGCGGTACTTCTCCGGCGAGAGGTAGGTGTCGAGGATGTCGGTGTAGCCGATGCCCAGCATGAGGGCGTTCTCTCGTAGGGGGTGCAGTTGTAGGGGGTGCAGTTGTCTCAACTGCACCAACGTATCTGTATTTAAGTAATGTTTCAGGGGGTGCAGTTGTCTCAACTGCACCAATGTATCTGTATTTAAGTAATCTGGTGCAGTTGAGACAACTGCACCCCCTGAGATATTTCCGTGTTGCTTGGTTGGTGCAGTTGAGACAACTGCACCCCCTGAAGCTGCACCCCCTGAGTGAGCACCCCCTGAAGCACACCATAGCATGGCGAGCAATAGACTACAGATCCTCATGCTCGGTGAAAATATTAAGTTGTCCGGTCATTTCGTCAATCACCTGCTGCTGACTCTTGCCAGCATCAGGGTCGAGGTTTACCTCTTCGGCTTCCTCCTCGTCCTCCTCCGCTTCGGGTTCGGGGAAGCGTGTAGGTTCCAGCTCCTTCACCCCCAGCACGTCGAACGTGGTAACACGCTTGCCCTTCGCCTTGAAGCCCTTCACGGAGATGAACTCTTCAGCGTCTATCTCCAACGATGGGCGTTGCGTCTCAGAGCCGTCGGGCGCAGTGGTCGGTGCGAAGTCGACCTCTATGCGTGGGAACGGCGTGTCGGTGAGCAGCAGTAGCTTGCTCTTCGGGTTCTCGCCGATGTAGTTCTGCCAGCGTTTCGTCGCCTCCATGCGGAAGCGTTTGAGGTAGAGGTTGTTGGCGTTGTCGGCATCGAACAGGGCTGCTGTCCACACCTTGTCAGGGTCCCACTTCTCGATGAGTTTTATGTTGTCCTCATAGTGGTTGTTGGCGTCGAATGTAGAGATGTAGAAGTTGCCGTCGTCGAGCACCACGAGTATAGAGTCGTCGTCGAAGAACTCGCCCAAGAGTCTGCCATGCTCGTCGTAGTTGAGTCGGTTCACGTCCGGGTCGTACCACACCTTTCTGCCACCAAGCGTAGAGTGGCCGTGACTCTTCAGTCCGATGCGGTGGATAGGGTTGCGTGTGAGCAGGTTGCCCTTCGAGGTGCGTCCCTTGATGCCGATGTCGGAGAAGTCCTTCTCGATGAAGATGCGCTTCAGGCGTGGGTTCGCCTCCAGTGTCACCTTTATCACCTCCGCCTCGCCGTTCGGGTTGGCGGTGAAGTAGAGTATGCGTGAGCCGGCAGTGCCCTGCGTGCAGTCATACTCGCGACCGGCAGTCATCGTCGGCACGAAGAAACGCTTGATGTATGCCGCGCCAGCCTTGCCGTCGCGGTACACCACATTATATATAGTGCGCTTGTCGTTCTTCTTGAACACCTGCACGTGCAGGATGTTCTTGCCCACGAATATCTTGTCGGCAGCATGTACCATCTTGTACTTACCGTCCTTGAAGAACACGATGATGTCGTCGATGTCCGAGCAGTTGCACACGAACTCGTCCTTCTTCAGACCCGTGCCGATGAATCCCTCGGCGCGGTTGATGTATAGCTTCTGGTTCGCCTCCACCACCTTCGAAGCCTCGATGGTGTCGAAGTTGCGTATCTCGGTGCGGCGCGGGTGATCCTTACCGTACTTCTCACGCAGAAACTCGAACCAGTGTATCGTCACGTCGGTCATGTGCGCAAGGTCGTACTCTATCTCAGCCAGCTCCGCCTTGATGCGCACTATCAACTCGTCAGCCTTATCCTTATTATATTTAAGTATGCGCTGCATCTTTATCTCGAGCAGGCGCAGGATGTCGTCGCGTGTTATCTCGCGGTGGAACGAGTACTCGAAGTCCTGCACGCGGAACACCTGCGTCTTGAACGGCTCCAGCTTCGAGTCGATGAAGCTGACCACCTCGTCCTGCGACTTCGCCTGCTCGAACTTCTTCTCCTTGTAGATGCGCTCCTCGATGAAGATACGCTCGAGCGACGAGAAGAACAGCTGCTCCTCCAGCTCCGACTGGCGTATCTGCAACTCGCGGCGCAAGAGGCCCATCGTAGAGTCGGTGGAGTGGCGCAGCACGTCGCTCACGGTGAGGAAGCACGGCTTGTTGTTCTCTATCACGCAGCAGTTGGGCGATATGTTTATTTCGCAGTCGGAGAAGGCGTAGAGCGCATCGATTGTCTTGTCGGACGATACGCCCGGTGCCAAGTGCACCTGTATCTCCACCTCGGCAGCCGTGTTGTCGTCCACCTTCTTTGCCTTTATCTTACCCTTCTCGATAGCCTTCAGGATGGAGTCGATGAGCGTAGACGTGGTCTTCGAGAACGGTATCTCGCGGATGACGATAGTCTTCTGGTCGAGTTTCTCTATCTTCGCACGCACCTTTACGGTGCCACCACGCTGTCCGTCGTTGTACTTCGCCACGTCGATAGAACCGCCCGTGGGGAAGTCGGGGTAGAGGTGGAACTCCTCGCCACGCAGGTAGGCGATGGCAGCATCGCATATCTCCACGAGATTATGCGGCAGGATTTTCGAGCTGAGACCCACGGCAATGCCCTCCGCGCCCTGCGCTAACAGGAGCGGAAACTTCGCCGGCAGCGTGATTGGTTCCTTGTTGCGTCCGTCGTAGGAGAGCTGCCAATCGGTGGTCTTAGGGTTGAACACCACGTCGAGCGCGAACTTCGAGAGTCGTGCCTCGATGTATCGCGGTGCAGCCGCACGGTCGCCCGTGAGGATGTTGCCCCAGTTGCCCTGACAGTCGACGAGCAAGTCCTTCTGTCCCATCTGCACAAGGGCATCGCCGATGGAAGCGTCGCCGTGAGGGTGAAACTGCATGGTGTGTCCCACGATATTAGCCACCTTGTTGAAACGACCGTCGTCCATGCGCTTCATCGAGTGGAGTATGCGTCGTTGCACAGGCTTCAAACCGTCCTCGATATGAGGCACGGCACGCTCTAAGATTACGTATGAGGCGTAATCCAGAAACCAGTTTTGGTACATACCACTGAGGTGATGCACTGCTGAAGCGTCGAAACGGTTGACAGGTTTGTAGTCGGAGTGATCGCTTGGCATGATGTCTTTTTTCTCGTCGTCCATGTTTCTATTTTTGTTCAAAAATCTTGTCAATAGGCAAAAGTACAAAAAAAAATACAATTATTGAGTTGTGCTCCCGTCTTTTTCTTGAAAATGCCCTATTACATAGGGATGAGGTGCTAATATCCAAAGAAATAAGAGTAAATAAATATGTGGGTTATTATAGCTTTAACATTGTTGCAGATAAAAATTACGTCGAAAATTTTGGTTTAATTGAAAAAATGACTTAACTTTGCAGCCGTGACATAACTATTTTTAGTTATAATTGATGAAATAGAGTTGTTATAATGAAAATCAATGCTGTTTTTGATATGCTAAAAGCTTGTCGAGACGGCAATCTTTAAAACCATCAATAAAAACAACGTGACTAAGAACAACAAAAACTGGCTTTACGCTATAATTTTACTAATTGCGGTGCTTTTTCCGCAAATCGGCAAAGCTCAGATATTCGAGAGCAGGACGGGTGTGGACACGCTTACATTTGCAGAGCGTATCTCACTGCGTACCAATGCTGTCGATTGGACTTTGCTGACTCCTAATCTGGGTGTAGAATTCGATGTGAAATCGACCAACTGGAACCGCTGGGCTGTTGGACTTACATTAAAGACAAAGTGGAATACACCCGCAACATTCAAAAACCGAGTTTTCTATAACATCACGGAGGTGCGTGCCGACTTCCGCAACTATTGGCGTACCCGTCAGATAAATAATAAGGTACCCGCGCATACCGGCTTCATCGACCGTGTCTTCTCATGTCGTCGCCGTGTGGTGAAGCATCCGAAGACTACATATTATAGAGGTGCGTACATGTCGTTCAGCGATTTCTCGATAAAGTTTGGCAGAGAAGGACATCAAGGCAAAGCATTGTCGGCTGGTATTACATACGGTATAATAAAGCCTCTCTACGCTTTCCGCACTGGTAATACCCTCGACCTCGACCTCGGCTTCGATGCAGGCTTCGTAGCAGTCAACTCGGAGAAGTTCGTATATAATCGTGCCGACAACTGCTACACACGCACCAAACAAGGTTCGTGGAAGGTTGTTCCGTTCCCGATGCCCACTGCGGCACGTGTAGGATTCGTATATCGATTTGGCAACTATCCAATCACGAAGAAATATCGTTGGCGTTACGATGCCGATGCACAATATCAGTACAGAATTGACAGTATCGCTAACCAGCGCGTTGTTGATGCTATGAATAAGCATAACAGAGATTCTGTTGAGTCTGTTATCTACAAGGAGTTCTGGCAGGTTTACGACTCTGTGGCTGTTGTCAACAGTGCTAAGGCTGACTCGATGCGCATAGTGAACGCTAAGCTAAAGGCAGAGGCTGACCGCAAGCAGGCAGAGGCTGACCGACTGAAGGCTGTTGAGGCTCAGAAGGAGAAGGAACGCCTGAAAGCCGAAAAGAAGAATAAGGACAAAAAGGCGGAAGAGAAACCTGAGCCAACCGAAGGTGTCGAGGCTACCGAGCCGAACGGAACCACCGAGCCTACTGGGGAGCAGACCCCGGTAGAGGGCGAGGCTCCTGCAGAGGGAGGAACTCCTACAGAGGAGCAGACCCCTGCAGAAAGTGAAGCTCCTGCGGAAGAGCAGACTCCTACAGAAAGTGAAGCTCCTGCAGAAGAGCAGACTCCTGCAGCAGAAAACTCAACATCTCAACAGGAAACAAATCAGCCTTCTGCTGAACCAGGAAAGGAGGCAAGCAATGAATAATAAGAAACTATTATACACACTCTTGCTTGGAGCAACGCTCACCTCATGTGCTGAGGTAGAGATTTGTGAAAGAAATCACCCACATTCGGGCGATGTCAACTTCACATATACATGGAATAAGCCAGAGGACAAGCCGAAGCGAATGGGCGTGCTCTGCTATCGCGTCGTGGGACAGTGGAAGCAGGTGGCAGAGGTGAACACCGACGACCTCACACTGCGTCTCATCGGTAAGACGACCATCACACCCGAAAACCGTCCAAGCGAAAACCCGGACGAGGGCGATAACACTGGTGGCGATAACACTGGTGGCGATAACACGGGTGCAACCGAGCCAACAGAAACTGAAAATGTAGAGTCTGTAAAGCGTCAAGTTCTCTTGGCTTATGCTGACGAGCCGACCGAGCCGACCGAACCGACAGAGCCAACCGAACCAACTGAACCAACCGAGCCGACCGAGCCGACCGAGCCGACTGAACCGACTACCCCTCAGTTTACACCGACTATACAGATCCCACGCGGCTACTATAAGTTTGCGACATTCCCGCTCGACAACCCATCCATCGACTACTCGGAGCTCCAGCAGTTCATCGAACAGGATGCTAACAAATACCCGTTGCAGAACGTAGGCTTGAGCTATAAGGTGTATGACATAAAAGACCCGAAGCTCAACAAACCATTAGCTTGGCAAGACTTCAACCCGTACGCTAAGTACATACAGCCCGATGTGGAGCCACTCTATTACGACTCAACAGTAGTGCAACGAGTACGCGCCGATAGTCAGACAACCTTCGAGTTCAAACCGAAGATACTCTCGCAGAATATAGACATCAACTTCAACATCGTAAAGAATACGGATGAGGTGCAGTTTAAGGTGACGGAGGTATGGGCAGAGATAAGTGGCGTGCCTACTTATATAAAGATGAACACAGGCTATCTCGACATAACGAAGACAAGTAAGATGTTGTTTAAGACCGACATCAAGCCGAACAACCCAGACGACACAGGCAACGACACCAACGAGAACAAGCGCATAGCTTGCCACGGCAATATTAATGTGACGGGCGTGGTGAATGTGCAGCGTGCTTACGGAGAGACTTTAGAAGATGTGCGCAAGAAGATATACGGCCCTGGTATAATGCAGGTGGTTATATACACCGAAGTGTACAACCCAAAAACAGGACAAACCTTCCCTCAGAAGTGGCAAGGCATCATAAACCTCTACAACACTCTGAACAAAGCAAAACTGATGACTACGACATCTGATAACAAGTACGTGTACCGCAATGGCGAACACGGAACAATAAACATCAGTGCCGAAATACTTCTTGATGGAAAAACGGTCGGTAATATAGACAAGGGTGGTGACGCTCTCGACCGTTGGATACAGACGGATTCTGATATAAATATCGACATTTAAAAAATAACCTATAAGATGAAACGAACGAAACATATTGTTAACATCTTGACAGCTGCAGTAACACTGCTGCTCACAGCGTCGTGCAATGTCTCTTATCCAGACTTGGACCTGCCGCACGAAGAACCGCCAACAAACGATGAGGATGTCAATATCGACAAGACATCGATTTTGCTATATACCAGTAATCCGGCATACTTCTCGGTAGTGTCCGACACACGTGGCTCTGTGGGCACACGTGGTACGGGTGCGTTCGAACCAATGGAGACCGTGGCATACAATCGCGAAAAGTACTTGAATGCTCAATTCCACATTTTCGCATTCCGTGCTTACAACGATGCCGATCCAAACGGCGGACAGGGATTGCTCACGGAGGCACCCTCTATGTCGAGATACTGCTATGCTGAAAATGCGAGCGGAGACAGCAAGGACGAGTATAACACATCGTGTCTGCTCGACGGACCGGATTACAAATTGGGTATGCCGTTCAAGTTCGAGCCTGACCAGTTTATCGGCACAATGAATGTGCTCACCAAAGACTATCCTGCAGACATCTATTACAGCTCTCGTTATCAGGATGTGGGCTACAACTTCTTCGGTTATTTCGTAGACGATCTTGATTTGAGTAACTATACGCGCGAAAAGGATAAGATATCTTACGACATAGAAATCGACGGCTATCAGGACGTGCTCGTGGGCGCAGCCAAAACTCCGCTTACGGAAGCCGACTTCGCCGAAGGTGGTATCTACGAAAAGGCAGCCAGACTGACCGAAGAGGAGAAGCAAAAGATACTCAGCATACCTGGTAACTATAGCACATTTGCGGCACACCGCAACGTGCACCCCGTCGTAAACATGAAGCATCAGCTCACGATGCTGAAGTTCTTTGCTTACCCAGGTGCTTCGTCGGCTAAGGACGTAGTGATAAAGGATATTTCGGTGATGACGCTGACAAAGGGCACACTCACCGTAGCAAGCCGTAACATTGACGACTGTAAACTCGTGTTCAAACCCGAGAATGGGGTTGATGTGCTGCAAAAGGCGGTGAAACTGGGCGAGTACCAAAAGGAAACCGATGAATCCGGAGAGACGCACAATGTCTATGGCAAGATTATACCTAAGCTGAGAGATGAAGGCTATCAGGTAGAATGGAAGGACGAGTGGGCGGACAACGAGAGCCAAGTGGTGCCAGGCGTTACACACGTACCTACTACAAAGGAGAAGATGGACGAGGCATCCGTCGAGCTCGGTGCCGGTTTGCTCGTAGCTCCGCAGGAGTCATACGTAGTAACGCTCACATATCTCTTCCCCGACGGACCTTATGGTGAGATGAAGGAGCACAAGACCGAATACAAAATCACGCCCACAAAGAAAGAGGGCGAGCAAGCAAGCTTCGAGAAAGGTCTATCATATAATGTGAAGATTGGTGTCTACGGCTTGGAGAAGATTCAGATCAGCGGAAGCGTTGACGGATGGGGCGATGGTGGAGATATTGATATCGACCAGGACAAAAACCCTAACGACCCTGACATCAATGGATATTAAAATAGGAATAAGACAATCTTTTATAAAAACTTTTTATTAATTTAAATTTTTCACGACTATGAAGAAAATGTTTTTCTTTGCATTGGCTGCAGCTGGTATGCTGACAGCATGCTCAAATGATGACACTCTCGGTGGAAATGAGAACGTATCTGAACAGCAGATTCGTCTCGGCGTTGCTTCGTCTAAGGTTCAGACCCGTGGTACTGGTACCGTAGGTGGCATGACTGACACTGAGAACGTATGGGCAGGTCAGACTCTCTGGGTGTACATGCTCCAGAAGGGTAGCATGGATCTTGGTTATTACAAGACTCCAGATGAGGCTGCAGGTACTGCTGCTGTTGGTACTGCTGTATTTGACAATAAGCAGTTCAAGGCTCCTAATACAGCTGCATCTGGTTTGGCTACTACAGCTGACGGTACTATTGCTTACTACCCGGTTAGTGGCAACTACGACTTCTGGGGCTATCGCGTTGATGATGCTGTAACACTCGCTGGCGCAAATGCTACACCTGCTGTAAAGACAGTAGATGACACAGATAAAGAGGTTGATGCAGATAAGGCGACAAAGCGTGTTGTTGATATCAAGATTGATGGTTCGCAGGACATCATGGCAGGCAAGGCAGCTCCTTCTGCTGATGAGGTTACTAAGCTTGGTAACTATAAGGAGAATTTCTATTCTGCTTATGCAGCACGTAAGGGTGTTCAGCCGAACATCACATTCAAGCACCTCCTCACACGTTTCACATTCGAGGTACGTGCAGGATCTAAGGCTACAGCGGGTGTTAGTGCAAGTGGCAACACAGGTGCTGTTCGCGTTCAGGGTATTTCTGTAGGATCTCAGACTACTGGTACACTCACAGTTGCTTACACAGGCGAGAAAAAGGAAGCTGCCGATCTCCTTACTTTCACTGGCGATGCTTCTCCTCTCAAGTTGATGCAGCGTGCTACTCCTGATGCAGACCACAACGCTCCTCTCGAGGCTCTCAAGGAAGTTCCTTTGACATGGCCTGCTACTGGTGAAGCTACTGTTGGTGACGTTATTCCTGTAGGCGAGGCTCTCCTCGTTGCTCCTGGTCAGACTGAGTATCCTCTTACCATTGCTCTTGCTCAGAAGGTTAAGAAGAACACTGCAGACAAAGAAGCAGATATGGAGGATAAGCCTCTCGAGCAGAAGGCTGTTATCAAGATGGACGGTACACAGAAATTTGAGCCGGGTAAGTCTTACAAGGTTACTATCACTGTTTACGGTCTTGAGGGAATCGAGGTTACAGCTACTCTCGTACCTTGGGCTGATGGTGGTTCAATCGATATCGACGACGACCGCGATCCGAACGGAGGCATCTACACTGAGCCTACTGTAACTCCTGCTCCTTAATCAGGACATCGGATAAGAATCTCTATTTGAGTATGCAACCGCGTAAGGGTGCATATATAAAGCGTAGGGGCTTGCCCCTGCAGAAAGGGATTGGAGACATATAAACTCTCTTCCTCGCTGCAAAAGGCGAGGAAGAGACGAGTGTTTCAACAGTCCCGGTGAATAAACGTTTTTTTAGAAAAACAATAAATTCAACAAACAAATGAATAAACATATATTCTTAATGGGAATGGCTGCTGCCATGCTTATGACCAGCTGCACAAACGAGGATGACCTCGCTGGCGGTAGCAACAATCAGCGACTGAACTCTGATGTGCCTATCGTGCTTTCTGCTGGTCAGCAGGCAAACAAAACCCGCGCATCGCTCGGCAATGTTGGCGCCGACGGCAGATATGACGGCACATTCGATACGCCTGCCAACCAGAACCTCGGCTTCTTCTGTCTTGCTACTGGCAAGATTGCAGCTAAGCAGGACATCAATTGGCAGGAAGGCTTCGACAACCCTAACATCCTTTGGTTGAAGAATATTCAGGCTAAGGCTGTGACTTCTCTCGATGACGACTTGGGTAAGAAAGTCACAAACCTTACACTCTTCGACGAGAACGGTGGCACAACAGCTACTAATCACTATTACCCGATGGGTAGCCAGTATAGCTATACATTCTATGGCTATTATCCTTACTCTACGAACGTGGAGCATCAGGGCAATAAGTACAGCGTGAATATAACAGGTCTGGACGGCACAACCGATCTTATCTGGGGTAAGTCGTTCGTAAATCCAGATGATCCTGACAAGGCGGACGCTTACAGCGCAAAGTATCTGCGTGACAAGAAGAATCGCGTACAGGCTGGCGGTGGAACATGGGATGAGAAGGCACACAAGGAGAGCCGCCCGAAGCTCACCTTCGTGCACAAGCTCATGAAGTTCAACATCATCCTCAAAAAGGGTAGCGGCGAAACTACTCGTATTGCAAACTTGGGTATCAAGTCGGCTAAGCTTCTCAATGTGGCTGACGCAGGTACACTTACTATTGCTGACCTCGACAATCGTCTCGATGCTTTGACTGACGATGTTAAGGGTAAGGAAGGTGAGTTTGTTGTCGATTGGACTACTGCTCAGAACCGCAACACTGAGGCTAATGCCTTCAAGTTGATGGACAAGGACGGCAATGTTATCGGTGACCCAGAAAACGGTCCGTACCTCGGCGAAAACGCAGATGTTACTGTTGGTGACGGCTTCCTTATCCCAGTACCGACAAAGATCGGCACTAACGAAGACGGCTCTACAAAATATGAAGACAATGGCTACCTTGGTACAGACGCTGAAGCACTTGCGAACAAGGGTATCTTCCGCTTGCGTGTAGAGTACTACCTCTCTGACGCACCCGAAAAGGTGTACAAGGCAGCACAGTACGAGATTACTCCAATATTCAAGAAGACTGTTGGTGGTGCTGCTGTTGTTGAGGATTGGCAGGCTGGTTACGAGTATGACATCGTAATCTCAGTTTCTGACCCAGAGCTGATTCAGACATACGGCGAGCTCACTCCGTGGGAGAAGCGCGTAATCGAACTCGAATAAGCATTATAATTATAGAGCGGGTGTGGCGTTAAGCCATACCCACTCTTAATGATTTCTCAGACAAAAACACTCCAACACCCAACAAACACCCTAAAACATACAACCGGTGTAGCCCACGATAGGGCAGCACCCACTAAAGTAGAAATATCAAAGCCCCACAATATATAAAGCAACACGCAGGTGCAGCGCGATGCCGCACCTTTAAACATAACATAGTAAAAATGAAGAAATTACTCTTGACATTCTTGATGCTCTCGGCAGTGTTTTCCGCTCGGGCACAGAAGCTCGCCGTCAACACCGATGTGCTTATGGATGCGTGCATGGTACCAAGCGTCGGTTTGGAGATGACGGTCGGCAACTGGTCGACCCTCGGACTCAATGTGCTCGGATGTAATAAGCCGTATGGCAAAGACATAAAGTTGTTAGCAGCACAGCCCGAATACAGATACTACTTCTCAGGACGTCCGATGCATAGCTTATTCGTTGGCGTTGGAGGCGTAGGCGCAATTTACGATGCTTCTATAAAAGGGAAAAAGTACAAAGGAATAGCTTATGGTGGTGGCATCACCTTTGGTTACGTAATGAATGTCACGAAGCGACTCTTTATAGACTTCCACGCCGGAGTGGCTGCTGTGGGCTACAGTCGTAAGGAGTACTTCGCAGGAGATAACTACGGCGACTATGTGATAGGCGGACTCAACAGACCGAACGCATCCGGCTATTACCTCATGCCACAACGCATAGGCATCTCAGTAGCTTACATCCTCAAATAATATAATAACACACAATAACAATGAAACGAAACTTTTTACGACATATATGCTTCGCGCTGATAGCTATACTGCTTGTCACCTTCACCGCTACGGCTGCCGTTCTGCAGCAGGACGACGGAGGTTCGCGTAAGGTGAAGATCAAGGTGTACTTGAAGATGGGTAAGAAGGGCGAGCCAAAGCCTGCAAAGACAGTGCAGTATTGTACATCATTCCGCTCTATCAAAAAGGCTCTTGATGCAGCCAATCGTATCAACGTGGCTAACACGAAGGTGTTCAGTGGCGATCCGAAAGCATTGGAGAAAGAACTACGTTCGCTCGGCATAGCATTCAAGCTCTCTAAGTCGAATGGTGAGATTGAGGAGTTCCTCATGAGCGGTCAGGGCGTTGTAGTCTTCGACGAGGAGTACGGTGCAAAGGCTGTAGAGATAAAGTCGGGACAAGACAAGTTCACGGTGACGCTTGAGAGTAGCGACCAAATTCTTGATGAGACCGTTGTCGATGGTAAGTATCGCAACACCAACCCCACGATGAAGCCTGTGCCAGGTATGGACACCGGCGATAGAGTGACGTTCAATGTCAACTTCACCATACCAGCGGGTTACACCACAGAGAAGTCGCGCATCATCTGCCAACCGATGGCTGTCGACTGTCAGACCGAAGACACTATAGCCTATTTGCAGCCCATAATACTTGAGGGCGCAGAGTATCATAAGAAGCAGGATAAGCGTATGGGCTTCAACTATATGAAGAACGATTCGGTGGCTCGTGGCTACGACCCATCGTATGTTTTGGAGCGCGATAAGGAGGTGGCTTATAGTACCAATGTCACCTTTAAAAAGCCCGATAAGGAGAAGACATACCGAGGAAGCTATCGCGTTGTGCTCGAGGATTATCATCATCGCACATGGGATAGCGGAGAGATGACAACCGGCTCGTGCCTTGCGTTCAAGCCATTGAAGTTTCTCGACTTCTCTGTGACGGCTGCCGATATGCCACTCACGAGTGAGTTCCAGGAGGCTGCAGAAGAGAATATGGCTAACGTGACACGTGACTTGAGGCTGAAGTTCGCTGTGGGTAAGGATGTGTTGCTCAACGACTCGATGAACATAGTAGAGCAACAAGCCATCGTGAAGGAGCTGAAGTCGTATGGCGATCTGCTTTGGGACGTACAGGTGCAGGGTGGTGCTTCGCCAGAGGGTAGTGTGGAGCTCAACACCCGACTCGCTACACAGCGTGCGGCTGTGGCTCGAAATATTCTGAAACGCCACTTGAGCTCGGATATACGTGTGTCGACACTCGAACCACGCGTGTTCACATGGGAAGACGTGCTTGAGCAAGTTGGCAAGAATGGCAATCAGGAGGTGTACGACGTGGTGAAGAACACCATCGAGACATACAAGCCTAATGAGGTGTTTGGTATGTTGAAGACACAGCCGTTCTTCGAGAGCGACATCGAACCTATTCTTGAAAACCTGCGTATCATGGTTGTGAAGTATCGTTACGAGATAAAGCATATTATGAACGCAGAAGAAGCAGTGGAGAACTACTTCGCAAACAAGCGCGAATACATCTCTGGAGAGAAGAAGATGTCGAACGGCGACTACTTCAACCTCTTGGCTACAGTCACTGATAGCTTAGAGCTCGACACCATCACAACACTTGCTTACAAGCACATCATTGCGCAGTCGGACTATACACGTCTGAAGCTTGCCCCATACGTGGCTAACCAAATGGCACTGATGGCAAGTCGCAGAGGTATGCCCGATGTGAACATCCTGAAGCCGTTTATCGACTTCCGTAAGGGTGTGAACCAAATGGATATGAGCGACCGCTATAACCCCGTGAAGATAAACCGCGAGCAGTTGGTGCTCAACCAAGCCGTGATGTACTTCCAGGAGGCAAAGCTCGACACCGCGATGTACTTCATTGAGATGTTGGAGAAAAAAAATGTGCAGCTGCAGGCTACGAAGCGCCTACGTATGCTCATCACATTCCAGCAAGGCTACCCATTCTATATACAGGGCTTGATAACCGACCCAGAGCAGGTGGCAAAGATAAAGGAAGCAGAACGCTACGTATTCAGTACGGGCGATGACAACCGTGCTATCATCTACACCGAGCTGCACGGATACCTTAACAAATCGCGTAAAGAATGTGAGGCTCTTATCGACCGTATGCCCGACGACAACCCGAAGAAGTGGTATCTGAAAGGCATTATATGGGCTGACGAGTGGGGACGCGAACCGCAAATAGATGACTACTCGGCAGCGAACAGTGGTTTTAGAGAACTCACAGAAGAAGAGGAGAACGAACTGCTGCGCACCGACCCCGAGAAGGCTGAAGAGTACTACAAGCAGCTTGACGAGTATAAAAAGAAGAACACCGAACCGCAGCTTGACGTAAGCAAGGTGCCGTTCTACCTCGCCTACTTTCAGCATAGCTTCGATCTGGAGCCTAAGTTCATACGCCTGTATCGCAACGAGGGCAATGTGAACGACGACATCCGTAAGAAGTCGAAGTATATGCGAAAAGATATTCCGGCTTATCGAAAGAAGTTCGAGATACTCAAAGCCTACACCGACCGTAAGAAGGCTGAGGAAAGCGGAGCTGTAAGTGAGACAAAGGAAGAAGTGCAGTCGGCAGATAACAAGGATAACACCGCTGACGATAACAAATAAGACCAAGAACAATGAGCATTAACATCATACGCCTTTACGCAACAGCGATTTGTTTGATAGGTGGCTTGAGCTGTAGTGTAGCAAGAACGACAACGTTCAGTGTCGCTCCACGTGCTATCACACAGGTGCCCGACTCACTATGGGACGAGTCGGGCGAGGAAGACACCATTGGCAAAACTCGCCACAACTACGCTACGGAGTTCAATGCCCTCAAGTACGTGCTTGAGGACCGCTATCGTGGCTATGACGACACCTTCAGAAAAAAGTGGTACGACCACCTCTTCTTAGGCTTCGGCGGAGGATTGCATAAGGACTTAGAATATCCAGGCTATAACCTCTCGCCAATCACGATGGCGCACGTGAGTGTGGGTAAGCAGTTCAACCCTTACCATACAGTGCGCCTTACAGCCGGATTGGGATATGGCTACTATGAGGGTAACAAGAAGAACTATAAACAGTGGCAGGGTTCTGTCGACTGGATATATAGTCTGTCGACGTTGATGGACGGCTATTGTCCGTCTCGACTGCTCGATGTGTCAACTGTGTTTGGCTTTGGCGTGCGCCACAACACAACAAATGTGTTCGACCCTCGACCTACACGATACGAAATACATGGAGGTGTGCAGGGAAAGCTGTTCACCGGTCCGCAAGGATACCTCACAATAGAGCCGTATGTAGGTGTCAAGTCAAGACACCTATATAATAAGTTCGGAGGCTTCTATGGTGTAAACATCGGTATGGTGTACTATCTGCATAACAACCTCTCTATCGAGGATCGTATGCGCTACATGAAGAACCGCCCTGAATATGTGGACAGCACAATGCAGTGGCGTCCGCAGAAATGGCGTACACCATGGTTTGCCGAGCTCTCAGGAGGCATGGCATGGTGCGTGGGAGGTGAAGATGTGAGTCCAAAGATGGGACACTCTACGAAGATGTCTGTAGGTAAATGGTTCTCGCCGTCGGTAGGTGTGCGCCTTAGCTTAGGACTCACCTCCGCCACATGGGACAAAACTCATGAGCCAATGGGCGAACAGGACGAGGATAGACGCGCTATGCTAAGCATACCAGTACAAGACGATGCTGTTGTCGACCTGCATGATATGACCGCTGATGCAACCGCAGAGGCTCTCATCAATCCGTTAGGATTTATGAAGAACTACTCTTTCGACCAACCATTCAACGTGGCTTTAGCATTCGGTGGCGGTATTAGTTGGATTATGCGAGAGCAGAAGACCCGTCTGCGCACCATTAGTACGTTCTACACGGCAGGCTTACACCTCTCGTATAACCTCAGCAACGACTTGCAGGTGTTCCTCGAACCGAGCTTCACCAACTATAACTACCGAATACCGTATCGCAACATAGACGCAGTGAAGCGTTTCAACGCCCAAAGAGTAGTGGTTCGTCTTGGTTTTACAGCCTATACACGTGCTACAAACTATCGTATGAGGAAGCAAGATGACTATGAGGCACCACGCATTCCGCTTAGCTTCGGTTTGGGCGCAGGTACGATGCTGTTCAACACCAAGAAAACATACGAGGGCGCAGCGTTCAACTATAGTGCACAGGCCTTCGTTGAAGGACATTTCGGTAAGGTGCATGGCGTACGTGCTTCGTTCGAATACTTGTCTATCAATAGCGTTGCGCCAGACAGCTATACCGGCACAACCGAGTATGGTACAGAATACACCACTACGGGACTCTTCAAGAACAACTACAAGCGAGGCTTCGTGGCTCTCAACTATTTGCTGAATGTCACCAACCTCTGCTCAGGCTATCAGAGCAATCGTATGTTTGAGGCAGAGTTGTTCGCTGGTCCTGCATTGCTACTGTCGTTAGGCAATAGCACAGAACCTGATGGTTCGATAAAGGTGAATAGTTCGCACACCATGTCGTACTCACAAAGAAAGTACTACACCAGCCCGCTTATGGGTGCCAATGGAGGTATCAAGATAAAGATGAACGTGGCTAAGCACATCGCTGTGACGCTCACACCGCAGCTCTACATAGTGCGTTACAACCCCAATATGCTTGGCGTTGATATGCTGAAGCTGCGCACGTTCCAGACACTCAACCTCGGTGTGCAGTACACACTATAATCGGTGTGCAGTACGTATTATAAGTAAATAATAGGGCGGAGGAACAAACACCTCCGCCACTCTTAAAGCTATACAAGATATGAACATGAGAAAAATCGCTATAGGCTTGCTCGCTTTCGCACTTGTTGCGCCTTCGATTGCTTCTGTCTCGCTGAAGGACAAGAAGGAGAAGAAACCGAAGACCGAAAAGAAGGCAAAGGTTGACAATAAAACAAAGACCAGCAAAGCGTCAAGTTCTAATTCGCCACGCAAGGTGCAGACCATCAACGATGTAGAAGCCGCAATTTTGGGTATAGAGAAGATTGTGTCGCACACACTTGTTGAGGTAGAACCTATTGTGCAGCAGATTTGTGAGTCGCAACAGACCAAGAAAGGCGTGTGCCCACGTATCTACGTAGGCGCAGCCAATGCCTTTTGGCTAAAATCGGGTGTCAGCGATACCACATACGCTTTGAAATATATCGACAGAGCAATAGAACTCGACCCCCATTATGCTCCTGCTTATATGCTCAAGGGCGACATCTACAAGTGGGCTGGTGACACTACTGTAGCTGTAAACTACTATAAGAAGGCGATAGAGATGGCTCCCCATGACTTCAGTACGTATCGTAAGTATGCATCATTTGTAGAGGCGGGTTTGGACAAGGTGACAGAACGTGCGTTTGCGGGCGATACAGGGGCTCAAGAAGAAGTACGTAGACGTAGATTGAAACTTGAAAATATATATGCAATGGCTAAGGAAGCCAATCCTACATACCCATATAATCGTGATTGTGCACGTTTGTATGCTGCATATGGTCTTACTACAAATGAGCTTCAAAAGGGCGTTCAGTTGTATGATGAGGCTCAAAAGGACTCTTTAGAGGCTGACGACTATACAGCACAGGCCCGAATGGTATATACCTTTGTGGACAATGCCGATGGTAACACAAAGTTGGGACTCTATACCCGCATTATGAATATTTGCGATAGCGGTTTGGTAAGATATCCTGCATACTATTATATTCTCTCCACTGGCTCGGATTGGGCGAACAAGGCGTATGATCTTGTAAAGAAACAGCAAGGTGATGATTTTTATGAGTATAAGAAGTTGTTCGCTTCAAGAGCATTGGAGTATAGTGAAACCTTAATAGCAAGCAAAGACACAGCTATTACCGATTTGAATTACTTGAATTATGGTAAGGCACTTATTAATAACAATAAGTTAAATCAGGGAATAGATGTGTTGAAGGAATTGCTAAAGAGTCCGACAATTCAAGATGATCAGGTAGCTTCTGCAATGGGTGTTATCAGTAACACCTATAAGGATATGGGTGAATACGATAAGGCAGAAACGGCTTATCAAGAGTATATCAATACTGTTGAGAGCAATGGTAAACTGAACTATTTCCATCTGCAGAACTATGCCATGATGTATAAGGATAAGGCGGAAGAGTGTGTCGGAATGGAGCAGGTGGCAGCTTATAAGAAAGCTTTTGATATATATGGACAGGCTGCAGAACGATTCCCTGATTATGCAGACTATGGCTATATCAATCAGCTTCAGTTGAGCCCGTTAATTGACCCTGATCAAGAGGCAGGCATTGGATTGCAACCTGCTTTGCAGCTGTATAATAGCGTTTCTGCAAATGCTTCTTGGCAGTTGATGGCAACTCGTTATTTGGTTGGCTACTATTATAATGTGAAGAAGAGCAAGGAGTTAGCTCGTAAATACTTTATGCGTTGGCACGAGCTCGACCCAGACAACGAGACAGTTAAGCGAAACATCGCAGTCTTGTATAAGGTTAAGCTATAAGATGAAGATATAACTTCACATCAGATATTAGGCTATGGCAGCAATGTCATAGCCTTTTTTATTATTCCGTTGTTTCAGCTCTCTTTTTTCATAAGTTAGAAAAATTAATTGCTTCATGCCGTGTTTTCAGAATAATAATTGTAACTTTGTAAAGTAGCATTAAACTTATTGTATTATGGGAGGACTGAAAGATAGATACATACGTTTCGACTGGGCTATCAAGCGCTTGCTCCGTCAGAAAGCCAACTTCGACGTGTTGGAAGGTTTCCTTACCGTGTTTATCGGTGAGGAGGTTAAGATTGTGGAGATACTCGAGAGTGAGGGCAATCAGCAAACGCCAGACGATAAGTTCAATCGTGTGGACATCAAAGCACGAAACTCTAAGGGTGAGATAATACTTGTAGAGGTACAGAACACAAGCGAGCTTTATTATCTGGAGCGCATCCTGTATGGCGTAGCGAAAGCCATCACCGAGCACATCCATCTCGGTGATACATACAAGGAGGTGAAGAAGGTGTATTCTATAAGCATCCTCTATTTCGATATAGGTAAGGGTGCCGACTACCTGTATGTAGGACAGAACAAGTTCATCGGTGTGCATACAAACGACCAGCTCGTTATAACGGCTAAGGAGAAAGGTGCTTTAGTGCAGAAGAGTCCGGCAGAGATATTCCCCGAGTACATTCTTGTGCGTGTCAACGAGTTCGACAAGGTGGCAGTGACTCCGTTGGAGGAGTGGGTTGCTTACTTGAAGAGTGGAGTAATAAAGGAAAATACCACTGCTCCTGGATTGCAGGAGGCACGCAAAAAACTTCAGTATTACTCGATGACCGATGCCGAGCGTTATGCTTATGATGAGCACCTCAACGCTGTGATGATACAGAATGATGTGCTTGGCAATGCACGCGAAGAAGGACTTGCTGAGGGTCGTGCTGAGGGTCTTACGCAAGGTCGTGCTGAGGGTCGTGCAGAAGCAAAGAAGGATATTGTTAAATCTATGTTGAGCAATGGTCTGTCGGTAGAGCAGGCTGCAAAATATAGTGGTCTGACTGTAGAAGAAGTAGAAAGTATAAAGTAAAATCACGATATGGGAGAATATATAGTATCGGCGCGTAAGTACCGCCCGATGACATTCGACTCGGTGGTGGGGCAGGCTGCTCTCACCGCTACGTTGAAGAATGCCGTGAAGAGTGGCAAATTGGCACACGCCTACCTGTTCTGCGGACCGCGCGGAGTGGGCAAGACGACGTGTGCACGCATCTTCGCCAAGGCAATCAACTGCATGAACCCTACTACGGAGGGCGAGGCATGTGGCGAGTGCGAAAGCTGCAAAGCGTTTGCTGAAGGACGCTCGTACAACATCTTCGAGCTTGACGCAGCCAGCAACAACTCCGTGGAGCACATCAAATCGCTCATGGAGCAGACACGCATACCGCCACAGGTGGGCAAGTACAAGGTGTTCATCATCGATGAGGTGCACATGCTCTCGCAGGCAGCGTTCAACGCTTTCCTGAAAACACTGGAGGAACCGCCTGCACACGTGGTGTTCATTCTTGCCACAACCGAGAAGCATAAGATTTTGCCAACCATCCTCTCGCGTTGTCAGATTTACGACTTCGAGCGCATGAGCGTGGAGAACACCATCAACCACCTTAAGCATGTGGCAGAGAAGGAGGGTATAACCTACGAGGAGGAGGCATTGGCACTCATCGCCGAGAAAGCTGACGGCGGTATGCGCGATGCCCTTTCTATCTTCGACCAGACGGCAAGCTTCTGCCAGGGCAACATCACATACGCAAAGGTGATTGAGGACCTCAACGAACTCGACACCGACAACTACTTCAAGTTCGTCGACTATGCGTTGGCGAACAAGGTGAGCGAGTGTATGGTGCTACTCAACTCGATAATAGAGAAAGGCTTCGATGGTGGTAACCTTATCAACGGGCTCGCTTCGCATGTGCGCAACGTGCTCATGGCAAAGGATGCGCAGACACTGAAGCTCCTTGAGGTGAGCGAGAAACAGCGTGAGAAGTACAGCGCACAGGCAAAGGCGTGCCCCACGCAGTTCCTTTACAAGGCACTGAAGCTGATGAACCAGTGCGACCTAAGCTATCGTCAGAGCAGCAACAAACGTCTGCTCGTAGAGCTGACACTCATCCAGGTGGCACAGATCACGCAGCCGGAGGATGCCGACAGTGCGGGGCGTAGCCCCAAGCAGCTGAAAACCCTGTTCAAACTTCTTGATTTCACCCGGACGAAAGTGGCTCAGCAGGTGGCTGCTCCGGTAAACCATGCCTCGGTAAACCATGTTTCAGCTGAGGCTCATCCTTCGCAGACCGCCGCATCGGGTTCGGCAGCCGTCTCCGACAAGTTGTCTACCGGCGTACCACGCTTGAAGCTCTCGTCGCTCGGCATGACATTCCAAAGCTTGCAGCGCAAGGATGCGGTGGCGGCAAAGAAAGAGGCGGAAGAGACAAACAAGGATGAGAACGAGCAGTTCACGCAGGAGTTCCTCGATCTGCAATGGCTCTCGATGTGCAACCGTATGCCGCAGAAGATGGTGGGGCTTGCTTCCCGAATGAAGAACATGCAACCGCGTATCACCACCTTCCCCGATATCGAGGTGTTGGTAGACAACCAGATATTGCTCGACCAGGTAAACGAGATAAAAGGTCGCATACGCGTCACGCTCGCCAAGGCACTGCACAACGGAAATGTGTCAATATCGCTCCGCCTCGCCGAGGCAGAAGAGATAAGCCGTCGAAAGACAAAGAAAGAGGTGTACGACGAACTGATGCAGCAAAAGGAAGTGCGAGCGTTCGTCGAATCGTTAGGGCTCGAACTTGTTTAAAAGTAAAAAAGTAAAAAAGTAAAAAAGTAAAAAGGTAATGGTCTGCGTCGGTCGTTACGCGCATCCGCACCGACCGACGCAGACATCCGCACCGACCGATGCAGACATCCGCATCGACCGACGCGGACTATTTTTCCACGATGCTTTCGATGTACTTGCACACCATGTTGATGCCCTTCAGGTTGTCTCCACCCTCTGGTATGATGACGTGCGCGAAGCGCTTTGTCGGCTCAATGAACTGCTCGTGCATAGGTTTGAGCACCTTCAGGTAGCGGTCGACAACCATAGACACGGTGCGTCCGCGGTCGATAGTGTCGCGTTGTATGTTGCGTATGAGGCGCTCGTCGGGGTCGCAGTCGACGAAGATGCGCAGATCCATCATGTCGCGCAGACGCTTGTTGAGCAGTGTCATAATGCCCTCCACGATAATCACCGGCTTCGGCTCCACGTGTATTGTCTCCTTCTCGCGGTTGCACTTCAGGTACGAGTACGTAGGCTGTTCGATAGCTTTGCCCTCGCGCAGCTCGTTAATCTGCTTTATCAGCAATTTCCAGTCGAACGCATCGGGATGGTCGAAGTTGATAGCCCGGCGCTCCTCTTCGGTCATGTGCGACGTGTCGTTATAGTACGAGTCGAGTGGTACGACAGCCACGTGGTGCGGCGGCAGTGCCTCAACAATCTTCTTCACTACAGTGGTCTTGCCGGAGCCTGTGCCACCGGCAATACCAATTATTGTTATCTTGTTGTTTGTCATATTCTTAAGCTTGGTCGTATAATGTGCTGAACATGCGGCTGTAGAACTCTGCCTTGCGTTCGGGCTTCATGGGGTAGGCGCGCGAGCTGCTCGGCATACGCCATAGACGCAGTGTTCTGTCGTCGAAGCCGAACTGCACGTTCTCGCCAACCTTCGGCTGCACCTTTATGTCGAAGCACGCGCAGAGCACGTCGGTGGCTTTCTGTCCAGTGGTCACGATGTCGGTGAGCGAGGGTAGGGAGCGCACCATTGCCTTCAGGTCTGTTGCTTCTACCACTTCTAAGTCCTTATCCGATGCAGTATTCTTCAGTCGGCGCACCACCGTAGCCGTGTCGTACATGCCGATGCGGTGCTCGTTGAGGAACGGGATGATACGGTCGAGTCGGAATGTCTTTGCTTCGGTGTCGACGAAGTGCAGCTTGTCGTTGAAGAAGCATAGCCCGAAGATGCGCCACATATCGTTGGTGAAGTTGGGGTAGTAGAACCGCATCGACCAACGCTGTTCGCCCGGCGGAAAGCTGCCGAGCATGAGCAGCTGGCAGCCGTCGGGGAGGAACGGGGTGAAGGGATGGCGTTCGGTATTCATGAGTTTTGATTTTTGAGTTTTGATTTTTGAATTATGCGCGTTGCGCATTTTGAATTAATGAGTTTTGATTTGAGAATTGGAAGCTAACAATTCAAAAATGAACAACTCCAAATCGGCACAGCCGATAATTCAAAACTCAAAATTCAAAACTCAAAATTCAAATTACTTCTGCTCCTTCACCAAATACACCACTACCGGCAAGTGGTCGGAATAGCCATCGAGCCATACACCGCCTGCGGTGGTACGCTTCGGCGAGCCCTTATACTTGCCCTCGCTCTGTATGAGGTACGGGCGGATGTGGATTTGATTCTGGAAGTACTTCAGAGTAGAGAAGTCCTTCACGCCCTTCGGGTTGAGCAGGTTCGGAGTCATCACGATCTGGTCGAAGAGGTTCCACGAGCCGTTGTAGAACAGTGTGCCCTTGCCCTGCTTTGTGAGAATGTTATACCACGGGTTGTACATATCGTCCTTGCCCGTCTTCTCGATAGACGGTTTGCAAGAGAGTCCCTCGGTCATCGACTTGTTTGTAGGGTCGTCGTTCATGTCGCCCATCACGAACACTTTGCAGTTGGGGTCGGCGTTCAGCAGCGAGTCCTTCACCACGCGCACCTGTCTGCCAGCCACCTCGCGGTAGTAGGATGTGGCGAAACGGCTCGGCCAGTGGCACACGATTACAGCCACGTGTTCGCCGGCGAGCGTGCCGCTAACGGTGAGGTAGCCACGTGTCACGTAGTTAGAATCCTTCTTCTCCTCGGGAACGTATGGCACGAGGCGCACATCCTTCACGGTGAAGAAGCGAGGGTTGTAGAGCAGCGCGCAGTCGATGCCGCGGCGGTCTGGACCCTCTACGTGCACATATTTATATCCGCGCTGCTTCAGAGCAGGCTGTGCTGTGAGGTCGTCGAGCGCCTTCGAGTTCTCTACCTCCGAGAGGCCGATGATGGCGCAACCGATGCCCGGCAGCTTGTCCGTGCCAAGGTCGGCTAATGCCTGCGACATGTTGCGTAGTTTGTGGCTATATTTCAGTCCGTTCCATTTGTATGCGCCGTTAGGCAGGAAGTCGTAGTCGCGCTTGCCCTCATCGTGGCAAGTGTCGAAGAGGTTTTCCTGGTTGTAGAAACCTACGGCATAGAGGTTGAATTTTTTCTGAGCCGATGCTCCCAATGTCACGCATAGGAGTAAGGCGAGGATAAAGAGATTTTTTTTCATTTGAGTTATTTGTTTTTTGTTTTTATTCGTTACACACTGCGTGTACGTGGTACACGCCTACAAAGTTACAGTAATTTGTTATCATTGTGCCCTATTTCGTGTTTTTTTTGCATGAAATTGCGATGGTTTTACAATCCGTTAGCATGTTCTGCATTGAAACATATACTTAATAAAAATTAAATATGGAAATGTTTCATTAATTGAATAAAAATGTGTTACTTTGCAATCTATTTCTTAAACTACCCTAATCGAACGAACTAAAAAACGTATTAGTTGATTTAGAAACGAAAATTTAAAACTTAATTATAAACATTACATGCAAAAGAAGCTTAAATTAGCAGTGTTGGCAATGTGCTGCGCTCCGTCTGCTTTCGCTCAGACACAGACCGACTCAATCGGTTATCATAGCGAAGCCGCAAGCGAGGCTGCCTTCACTTTCACTGAAGCACAGCTCGGTGAGGACGACGACATGACACAGAACGTGACAATCGTCAACTCCAACACCGACATCTATGCCAGCCAGGTGGGCTTTTTGTTCTCACCGGCACGTTTCCGCTATCGTGCTTTCGATCAGAAGTACAATGAGGTTTATCTCAATGGTTTGCAGCTGAACGACATGGAGAGCGGACAGTTCCGTTACTCTCAGGTGGGCGGTCTGAACAACATGACCCGCAACCAGGAGTTCGCCCTTCCGTTTGAAGGCAACAACTTCACCATGTCGGGCATGGGTGGCTCCAACAACTACAACTTCCGTCCGTCGGCAATGCCTGTAGGTCATCGTATGACCCTCAGTGGTGCTAACCGCAACTACACTCTGCGCGGCATGTACACCTATAGCACAGGTCTCTCAGAGAAGGGTTGGGCGTTCACTGGTGGCGTGAGCTATCGTTGGGCACGCAACGGCTACGTAGAGGGCACATTCTACAACTCGCTCTCTTACTTCCTCGCCGTGCAGAAGGTGATGGGTAAGCACAGCCTCTCGCTCTCTACATGGGGCAACCCGACCGAGCGTTCTACACAGGGCGCAGGTACAGACGAGATGTATTGGCTCGCCAATAACCGCTACTACAACCCTTATTGGGGCTATCAGAACGGTAAGAAGCGCAACTCACGCGTGGTGAACGACTACGCTCCAAGTGCAATCCTCACATGGGATTGGAACTTCAACGAGAACTCGAAGCTCACTACATCGTTCTTCGGCAAGTACTCTATGTACAAGAGCACAAAGCTCAACTACAACAACGCTGACAACCCACATCCTAACTACTGGAAGAATATGCCGTCAAGCTACTACGACGTGTGGAATAGCGAAAACTCTACATATCGCACAGAGCAGGCTTACGAGGATTGGTTGACATCATACAACTATTGGCGTGCATCAAAGGCTAATCGTCAGATCAACTGGGATCGCCTCTACTACTCAAACAAGAACGCAGCTGCACAGGGCGGCGACGCTATGTACTACATCCAGGCTAAGCACAACGACAACCTGATGCTCTCGTTTGCCTCTACATTCAATCATCAGATTGACAAGGACAAGAAGGTAAACGTAGGCGTACTTGCAGCTACCAATAAGGCAATGCACTACCAGACAATGGAGGACTTGCTCGGTGCTACCCAGTTCCATAACATCAATACATATCTTATATCAGATAAGTACACAGCTACTTCGCCAGAAGCACAGTACGACCTCAACCATCCTAACGCAGTCGTTAAGGAAGGCGACCGCTTCTGCTACGACTACAACCTGCTCATCAACAAGGGCAAGGTATGGAGCTCGTACACCGAGAACTTCGGTTGGGCTAACTATACTATAGCGGCTAAGCTCGGCTACACCTCTTTCCAGCGCGACGGCAAGATGCGTAACGGTTTGGCAGCCGACAACTCGTTCGGCAAGAGCAAGCGAGCAGAATTCGTTGATGGTGGCTTCAAGTTCGGTTCTAACCTCACACTCGGTCGTGGCAACGTACTCTCGCTCGGCGTAGGCTATGAGCACCGCGCACCCGAAGCACGTGCGGCGTTCATGTCGCCAGAGATTAACAACGACTTCGTTCAGGGACTCAAGAACGAGCGCATCTTCAGCACAGAGCTCGGCTATATGTACGAGAACTCTTGGCTCCACCTCAATGTGAAGGGCTACTACAGTCGCATGACTAACGTATCCGACTGGCAGAACTTCTACAACGACGATAGCAACTCGTTCATCTATGTGTCTATGACCGATATGAACAAGTCGTACTACGGTGCAGAGCTCGGCGCTAAGTTCAAGCTCGCAAGCTTCCTCGACGTGAAGCTCATCGGTACAATCAGCGAGGCTAAGATTACGAACAACTCTAAGCTCTGCTACATGAAGTCGACAGATGCCACACTGTACGGCACCGCCCAGACAGGTGACAACTACGACTATATCCACAACAAGGGTATGCGCGACAGCGGCACACCGCTCACCGCTCTCAGCCTCGGCGTAAGCTATCATCAGAAGGGTTGGTTCATCGACCTCAACTGCAACTACTACGACCGCATCTACCTGTCGTACTCGCCTAACTATCGTTTCCACAAGAACGTGAAGAACCGTAACGATGTGATGAAGGCACTCGGTCAGCCGATTATCAACGACGTGACCGGCGAAATCGTTTCAGGAGCACTCGACCAGGCTAAGGGTCACGGTGGCTTCATGCTCGACGGCTCAATCGGTCGCAGTATATACCTCAAGCACGGATCGCTCTCAATCAACCTCATGGTTCAGAACATCCTCAACAACCGCGACATCGTTACAGGTGGTTACGAGCAGAGCCGAAGCGGCTACACACAGAGCCTGAACGTACGTGGCTACTCATTCGAGAAGAACCCGTTCAAGTTCTACGCCTTAGGTACAAACGGTATGCTGAACATTACTTATAAATTCTAAATCACAGAAAGAAGATGAAAAGTATAAAATATCTGAAACTCGCGCTCTTCGCGCTTGTTATAGGTCTTTCTGCTACATCATGTATGGATGAGGACTGGACCGACCCTACTGGCGAGGTGGCACCGTTCGGCAACAACCAGCTTCAGGAGACCAATGTCGTTTCTATTGCTGATCTTAAGGCAGAGTATGGTGCACGACTGAAGGATGTAGTGAACGACACAGTGCGCATCGCCGACGGTGTGCAGATCAAGGGTCGCGTCACAGGCAACGACATCTCTGGTAATATCTATAGCCAGGTTATGATTGAGGATGCTACCGGTGGTATCATCATCAGCGTTGCTCAGGGCGGCATCAATGGTCAGCTGCAGGTTGGTCAGGAGATTCTCGTTGACCTCGGCGGACTCTACTATGGCGTATATCGCACACAGCCACAGCTGGGCATCCCGTACACCGACTTCAAGAAGAACCAGACTTACCCGAGCCGCATCAGCCGTGCAGAATGGCAGACACGCTTCAAGATTCTCGGCAAGCCCGACGCTTCGCTCGTGGTACCTCACGTGTTCGAGACTTCTGAAATCAGCACACTCAACGACGAGACCGTTGCACAGAAATACTCTGGACAGATTGTGACACTGAAGGGTGTGGAGTTCGACACAGCCGACGGCACCGTTACGTTCGCTCCTGAGTCAGAAGGTGCCACTACGGGCTACGGCGTGACACGCTACTTCAAGGGCTACACCGGTCAGAAGAAGCAGATCGGCATCCGTACAAGTTGCTACGCTAAGTTCGCTGCCGAGAAGCTGCCGAAGGGCAAGCTCAACGTAACCGGTATCCTCACCGTCTACAAGACCAGCGCAACATCGTCTTACGGCACAACAGTGCAGCTCGTGCTGCGTACACTCTCCGACATCGAAGTGCTCGAGCCGGAGAAGAATCAGCCGGCAGAAGAGAAGTAAGGCTATCTTACATTATTATATATTATATAACAAGCAAACAAACAAAAGAATATGAAAAAGATATTTTTCTCAATGCTCGTCGCAACAATGACAGCATTCACATTCACAAGCTGCGAGGACGTTCCTGCTGCTTATGAAATTCCTGGCGGTGGTAACGGTGGTAACGGCGGCTCAACCGAATTGGTAGGCAACGGTACTGCTGAGAATCCTTACACTGTAGAGGACATCAAGAAGCATGGCGCAACAGGCAGCAACGTTTTTGTAAAGGCTTACATCGTAGGTTTCGTTCCTGAAAAGGCTATCGACGACGCAAAATTCACAGCCGAGGGTTGTGAGGCTGTAAGCAACGTGATCATCGCAGCTTCTGCTGACGAGACATCCGTTGATAACGTAATGCCAGTACAGCTGCCTACCGGTGATGTGCGCAATGCTATCAACCTCAAGGACAATCCTACAAACATCAAGCAGGAAGTAGTTCTCTGCGGTAACATCGAGGCTTACTTCGGCAAGACCGGTCTGAAGTCGGTTGTCTGGGCTAAGCTCGGCGACAAGGAGTTCGGTACAAAGCCTGGTGGTGACACAGGAGTTACTGGCACACCGAAGGGCACAGGCACAAAAGACGATCCGTTCAACAGCGTAGCTGCTAATGCTGAGGCAAGCAAGTTGGCTGCAGGCGCAGAGTCTGAGCAGGGCTACTACATCAAGGGTAAGGTAGTTTCTGTGAAGGAGGCTTTCTCTGCACAGTATGGCAATGCTTCTTTCTATATCTCTGACGACGGTCAGGCAAGTGGTCAGTTCCTCGTGTTCCGCTCACTCTACCTCGGCAACCAGAAGTGGACAGAGGGTCAGCCTAACATCGCTGCGGGTGACGAGGTTGTAGTTTACGGCAAGCTCACCAACTACATGGGCAACACTCCTGAAACAGTTCAGAACACTACATACCTTGTTTCTGTAAACGGTAAGACAGAGGGTGGTTCAACCGAAGGCGGCGAGGACAAGCCTGGCACTGGTGAGGACAAGCCTGCAGGCAATGGCAATATCGCTATCGACGGCACAACACTCACACTCTCTAACCCGAGTGTTCAGGCTGGTACAACAACAGTAGAGGTGGTGCCTGGTGACTTCTATACAGGGAACGCTGTTGAGGTTACGACCATTACTCTTGAGGACGGCACAAAGATCGTTTTCGACGCAAACGGCGAGAAGAACGGCCCGAAGTATTACTCAGGTGCAGACTACTCTAACATCCGTGTTTACAAGAACAACATGATTACATTCGAAGGCTGCAAGACTATCGCTAAGGTAGAGTTCAGCTGCGATGTAGACAAGAATAAGAATGTCAATTGCGTCGGCAACGAGACAGCTACTGTAGCTGTCGACGGCAAGACAATGACTTATACAAACGTCTTCACAGAGGCTTCTGGCGGTGGCGTTCAGTTGCGTATAAAAAAGATTGTAATCACATACGCCAAGTAATAGGCTTATTTACTATCGTAAGTAATACGATTCTTTAATCTATGGTTCCAAGCCGTTTCAAGCATTGAAGCGGCTTGGAATTTTTGTTTTCAAAAATTTGTGGGTCTCATAAAAAAGTCGTAACTTTGCATTCGCTAAGCATTTGAAAGCGAAATATTTATTTAACACTATAACAATTTAAACAAAATGAAGAAGGGAATTCATCCAGAAAACTATCGCCCCGTCGTATTCAAGGATATGTCCAACGGCGATATGTTCCTTACAAAGTCTACATGCAAGGCTACAGAGACAGTAGAGTTTGAAGGCGAAACTTACCCCGTGGTAAAAGTCGAAATCTCAAGCACATCTCACCCGTTCTATACTGGTAAGAGCAAGCTTGTCGATACTGCAGGTCGCGTAGATAAGTTCATGAACCGCTACGCAAAGGTTCGCAAGTAAGGAAAAGAACGAGATATATACTTCAAATAGACACGCTCTATTTTTGAAATAGAATATTGAGAGTGTGTTCCATCCGTAGTTGCATATACGTATGGAACACACTCTCTTTTTTATGTTTAAAAGTAAAAGGGTAAAAGAGTTAAAATATATATTCAGATGAAGCAATATTATAAATACGCATTGCGCTACGCAACGATGGCAGCTTTGCTGCTCTCTGTGCTCACCTTCACCGCTTGTGGAGGCGATGACGATGAGGGCGATGGCAGTCAGAGCGGTCAGGTAGACAAGAAGAACAAGAACGCCAACATACCATCGGCTGCCAACGGCTACAACAAGGCTATTCAGCGCACGGAGTTTCCTGCTTTGAAGAAAACGGGTAAGCAGAAAGTGTTGGTATATCGCATGACATCTACATCGTACGATAAGGATGGTGTAAACTTCTCGGTGGAGTGGGACTGCGACAAGCGTTCGCAGCGCTGGACGTGCTATCAGATGCACAAAGGCTACTCGGGCAAGTATTCGCGTGCGTCGGACATCTTCTTCTTCGACACCACGAACCTCAATAGTAACGAGTATTGGGGCGAGTACAAATACTTCCCTGGCTATGACCGCGGACACATCTGTCCGAGTGGCGACCGCACTGCATCGGAGGAGATGAACGTACAGACTTTCGTTATGACGAACATGCAACCGCAGTATAAAAAGTTTAATGGTTACGACAAAAAGAGTGGTAACAATGGCTTGTGGCTGCGTATGGAGAACCAGCTGCGCAAGTGGGCAGACAAGCTCTCTGCAACGGATACAATCTTCGTCTGCAAGGGTGGCACAATCGACAGCGAGGCGAACATCATAGAGCGCATCGGAGGCAAGCTCATCGTGCCGAAGTACTTCTACATGGCTATCCTGCGCAAGAGTTCGTTCGGATATGCAGGCATGGCGTTCTGGAGCGAACAGACAAATGCGTGGCGCATGAACGAGACGTTACGTTCACACGCCATTTCTATCAGCGAGCTTGAGAAGCTCACCGGCATCGACTTCTTCTGCAACCTTCCTGATGATGTGGAGGCGCAGGTCGAGAAGACGTTCAACCCGAGTGTTTGGACCGGATTATAATCTTTCTCTTCCCACAGATGTATTGTAGGAGGGTATGGCATCCTTGCCATACCCACGCACCCACAGAGAATAATCTCCCACAGAATTCGCAGAACCCACAGAAGTTTTTGCTGAGAGATTCTCCCACAGAATTCACAGAATACACAGAAGTTTTTGCTGAGAGATTCTCCCACAGATTTCACAGATTTTCACAGATACTTTTAGTAAGAAGGTTCTGTGTGTTCCGCGAATTCTGTGGGAGAACAACGCAAGCAGCAGCTGTGTGAAATCTGTGGGAGTATTGTAGGAGGGTATGGCATCCTTGCCATACCCACGCACCCACAGAGAATAACCTCCCACAGAATTCGCGGAACCCACAGAAGTTTTTACTGAGAGATTCTCCCACAGATTTCACAGAACCCACAGAAGTTTTTGCTGAGAGATTCTCCCACAGAATTCGCAGAATACATAGAAGTTTTTGCAGAGAGATTCTCCCACAGAATTCGCAGAACCCACAGAAGTTTTTGCTGAGAGATTCTCCCACAGATTTCACAGATTTTCACAGATACTTTTAGTAAGAAGGTTCTGTGTGTTCTGCGAATTCTGTGGGAGAACAACGCAAGCAGCAGCTGTGTGAAATCTGTGGAAGTTTTTGTAGGAGGGTATGGCATCCTTGCCATACCCACACACCCACCGAGAATAATCTCCCACAGAATTCGCAGAACCCACAGAAGTTTTTGCTGAGAATAATCTCCCACAGATTTCACAGAACCCACAGAAGTTTTTGCTGAGATATTCTCCCACGGATTTCACAGATTTTCACAGATACTTTTAATAAGAAGGTTCTGTGTAAATCTGTGAAATCTGTGGGAGAACAACGCAAGCAGCATCTGTGTAGAGTGAAATCTGTGGGAGTTTTTTGTTGGTTGGTGCAGTTCTTGCTCTGGCAAGCGGCAAAGCCGAGCGGAGACAGCTGTACCCCCTTAGGAGTTATTTCTTTGCGCAGTTCGTAGCCCACAGCCCTGCGAAGGTGAACGCCCCGTTGATCATGAGCAGCTCGTAGCCGAAGCGGTAGCCCCAGAGATGCTGCGCTGCGATGTCGAGAGCGTAGCAGAGTAGAGGTGAGGCGAGGCATACATAAGGCACGAGGCGGTCGTTGACGGCGCGGTGCGTGAGCAGTCCGAAGGCGAACAAACCGAGCAGCGGACCGTAGGTGTAGGAGCAGAGCACGTAGATGGCAT
Source organism: Prevotella sp. (assembly GCA_052272805.1). Taxonomy (GTDB): domain Bacteria; phylum Bacteroidota; class Bacteroidia; order Bacteroidales; family Bacteroidaceae; genus Prevotella. Next base: position 51,198 of record DAVZJL010000008.1, read on the forward strand.
CGATGACACTCGTAGAGTTGAGCATACGGAACAGCAGGATGAACGCCACGAACACCACGGCGATGCCCACATGCGCACGGCGGCGCAGACGCTCGTCCTCAGGACGCTCGCAGATGTCAACGCAGTAGCTCGTGGTGAGCGCGGTGAGTGCTGAGTCGGCACTGGAGAACGATGCTGCCACGATGCCTATAGTGAAGAATACCGTGACGACGGTGCCCAATGCGCCCGTCGCCGCGAACATCGGCAGCAGCTCGTCGCCAGCCGCAGGTAGCGGTGTGCCCTCCTTCTGCGCCAGCATCATAAGCAGCACGCCTAACGCCATGAACAGCAGGTTGGCTGGTACGAAGGCGAAACCATACGTACACACATCCTTTTGAGCCTCGCGTAGCGATTTGCACGTGAGGTTTTTTTGCATCATGTCTTGATCCAAGCCCGTCATCACGATGGCGATGAAAGCTCCGCTGAGCAGCTGCTTCCAGAAGTTCTGCGTCGACATCCAGTCGTCCCACACGAACATGCGGCTATGTCCGTCGGCAGCCACCGCCCGCACGGCTTCGCCCACGCTCATGCCCAGTTGTTGTGTCACATTATATATAATAAGAAGCAGCGCGGCAAACATACAGGTGGTCTGGAACGTGTCGGTCCACACCAGCGTCTTGATGCCTCCGCGGCGCGTGTAGAGCCAGATGAGCAGCGTCATGCCGACGACGGTTATGGGGAACGGCACGCCCACGGCATCGAACACGAAGCGTTGTAGAATAATGCAGACGACGTAGAAGCGCACCGCTGCGCCCGTCATCTTCGACGTGAGGAAGAAGTATGCGCCGGTCTTGTACGACCGCTTGCCGAGTCTCTCCTTCAGATACGAGTAGATGGTCGTCAGGTTCAGCCGATAGTAGACCGGCAGTAGCAGGAAGGCGATGGCGAAGTAGCCGAGGATGAAGCCGATGCAGGTCTGTATGTAGGTCATATCGGTGCGCATCACCATGCCCGGCACGCTCACGAATGTGATGCCAGAGATGGATGCGCCCACCATTCCGAACGCCACCATGTACCACGGCGAGCGTCGGTTGGCGCGGAAGAAGGTCTCGTTGTTGTCGCCACGTCGTGCGGTGAGGCGGCTGAAGAGCATGAGAGCCGCGAAGTAGGCGGCTACGGTGAGGAGGATTGTCATGTATTGGTTGATATAATAGGAGGCTACGGCATTCTTGCCGTAGCCATGCTGCTGCAGACTTTTGTTGCTATAATAGGAGGCTACGGCATCCTTGCCGTAGCCACGCTGTTGCAGACTTTTGTTGCTAATGGCTACGGCAAGAAAGCCGTAGCCTCCTACAATTTGCCCGATATTTTAATATTTACTTAATTAACCCCGATTAGAGGTTGCGTGGGTATGGCAGGATGCCATACCCTCCTTA